>QWPF01000151.1 GCA_003671255.1 Planctomycetota bacterium
CTATCTTGGAATGTTTCTTGCGGGTGCGATGTTTCTTTCCATCGGCATTCTTGTAAGCAGCTTAGTCAAAGACCAAATGGTTTCCGCTCTTATTGCGATGGGGTTAAGCTTACTATTTTTGGTCGCAGGGTTTTGGCGGCCTGAGCAAGATGGCGGGTTGTTTTATCGCACCCTTTATTTCTTCAGTGTGCCTTTGCATTTCGAACGATCCTTCACCCGTGGTATTTTTGATACCAGACCCATCATCCTCTATGTCAGCACTGCGTTTTTCTGTCTGTTCCTTACTGTTCGAAGCCTTGAAAGCAGGCGCTGGCGCTAGGAAAATATTACCATGAAAACACAAATAGAAAAAAAAACCGGATTGTTCACCAGGTTTCATGCCTCGGTTCGACTTCTTGGCTTAACTGGCTTTATCCTTGGTTTTGCAACCATCATCCTTGCAAACCCTGCTGATCTTGCTACCTCCGCAAAAGATATTATTGCCCAGATTCGCTCCCGCGAATTCGCAATCATTCCCCTGCTTGCTCTTGCTGGTGTTTTCATCGGCTTTGCTGCAATCGCCATCGAGGTGTTCATTGCCCTAAGTTTTGCAGCAGGCAGAAAAAATGCCATGGGCGTAGGCGCAACCACTCAAATTGCCCTCGCTACCATCCTTGTTTTAGGTGTTAACTTTTCCAGCTTCTATTACTACTCCCTCTTCGATTTTACACGCAATCACCTTTTCACCCTCCCCGACGATCTTAAAAATCGACTCCAAAACCTCAAGGAAGAAACCACTGTTGTTGTCTGCCAACTTCATAAAACCTATGGCAACTTTACCGACAAACCCGATCGCTATGATTACGCAGCAGAACGCCTGGTGGTGGGCAAGGTGAAGGATCTTGTGGATCAATTAAGAGAGTTTGGCCCACGCTTTAAGGTGGTTGTCCTTGATGTTGAAGAAGAAAGCTACGAGCGAAAATTAAATCAACTGACCCAGAGCGCGCCAGAGTTAAGAAAGGCGATTGAAACCGCCCCGGAGAATAGCATCTTCTTCTGGGCTAAAAAAGCAACGCTCGCTTCTTCTGCTCCCAGCGAAATCATGCAGCGCATCAGCTTCAACGAATTCTACAGACTCGATAAGACTTCTTCCCAACTTGCAAACGAAGGGCGGGGCAATCTAGTGTTATTGCCCCAAGGCTCTGAAGGACTGGGCGCTGCAGAACCCTTTGTTCGTAGAATCCTTAGCCTTGATGCCCCGAAACCCAAAGTCGCAATCGCTGTTGTCGATGAATGGCTTACTTCGAAAGGTACTGATTCTTTCGGCCTTGCAGGGTTACGCAAATCCCTCGAAAGTCAGGGATTCGATGTCAAGGATCTTATCCTGCGTAAACTGCGACAACGACCTTCCTCTTCCGTTGCTTATACCTTCGATGAAAGTAAATTAGATCGACTTGATCAAAAGCTTCGAAACCTTAATTTGAATCTCGAAAGGTTTGACAAGGGAATTGATTCCCTAGGGAAAATGGTCACCCAGTGGAAATCAACCCCCATCCCTGAACTTGAAAAAGCTTACGCGGAACTCCTTCGAGGCGGGCGACTGTCCGAAAATTCCCGCAAGGATCAGGTGGAGTATTTTGAAAGTGAACTGCGCAACATTCAAGATGCAAAAGAGCGCTTCAAAAAACAAAAAGAGGAAGCTCTCAAAGAACGCAACCTCCTCGATGTTGATTCCCTAATCGAACAACAGCGTATGACTGATCTCGAAGCCAAAATGAATATCCTCCTCGCAGATTGCGACCTCTTGATTGTTCCAAGGCCCACTCTTCATGATGTAATTACCGATGATCGCAATCTTCCCTTCTGGTTGCATGGCCTCGAAAAAGCACAGATCAATGCAATGCAGAGTTTCATCAAGAAAGGCAAACCTGTTTTTGCACTTCTTGGCCCTGTTTCTGAACCCTCGGATCAGGGGCCTGTGCCCCCAGGCTTTATTGCAAACGATGGCTTCGAAGAGATGCTCGGGAAACTTGGTTTCCGCTTCGGCAAACAAACCGTCCTCTTCGATGAAGAAGTTGAAGGCTTTGGCGAACAGATGGCGGGGCTGCTTACAGGCGGTACCGCAGTCAAAATTCCACCTCTGCTGTTGAATTGGAATGAAGGTTCGGGTAGACCCCCAGCACTCAAACCCAACTATCCAGAAAAGGCGCACCCCATCCGGGAATCCATGCGACTTACTGCCCGCAGTCAATCGCCCGACAAGCCCTTGGAATTGCGACTCAGGCATCCGCGACCTGTTTATTTCGAATCTCCCAAAGGTATGAACCTCGTTTACAATCCCGATTTGTTTCAGACATCGCAAGACTCTTGGAACGAAAACCAACCCTTCCCAGAAATGCAGCCCAATTCGGGTGAACGCAAGGCACCCGCTTATAACCCCGATGATAAAGATCCTAACAAAGGTAACCTGGATGCCAAGCGCAGAGGGCCTTTCCCCGTAGGTGCCGCTGCCGAAGTTCCACTACCCGAAGAATGGTTTGGTAAAGAAGAAAAACATCCATCAACCGTTAGAGTAGCTGTGGTTGGAGAAAGCTGGTTTCTTGTAGGGCCTGATCTTCCCCCTGTAAAGGAGAGGCTGGTCTTGGATGTTTGTAACTGGCTCTTGGGCAGGGATGATTATTTACCAAGGCCCAGTACACCATGGAAATTCCCAAGAGTGGAACTTTCTGCTCAATCGCAAGACTTATGGTTGTGGGCATGCCAACTGGGTTTGCCTGGTATGTTTGCATACCTTGGGTTTGTTGTGCTAATACTGCGCAGAATGCGCTAATTGAATCCTTGTAAATATAATCGAATTTGCCTTGGAGTGACTAGGAATGAATTGGAAAACAACTCTTGTTCTGGGCTTTTTTGTGGGCGTTCTTGCCATGTTTTGGCTCGATCGTAGGCCCGCACAAGAGCAATCACTTGATAAGACAGATTTGGCGCCCTTGGAAAATATCCGAGCTACGCATCTGCGCAAAATTGAAATCGTCAAAGGCAATCAGATCGTTAAATTAGAACGCTCTTCAGAAAACGAAGCTTGGAGCCTCCCCGGGAAATGGCCCACTCGTACCTCGGAAGTTAACAAAATTGTTGATCTCCTTCTTGGCATCCGTTCCCGCTTTACTCCCATCAAAGAAAAAGTGCTCAATAATCCTGAACTTATCATCAAACTCGCTTGGCAAAAACCCAACTCCCAGACTCTCGAGAATATCACTCTCGAATTCGAAGCTGATTCCGCCACCGATTCCGAAAATAAATTCTCCCTACCCACCTTTCTGCGCATACCCGAAAAAAACCTAGTCCTAAGATTGGGCCCAGGCCTTGTTGCATCGCTTGATCACCCTGCAGACTTCTTTCAGCAACGCAGACTGTTCCAAGGCGAAAGATTGGTTGCTACTTCCAAGGAGGGTTCTCTTTCTTCTTCGCAGAAAAATGAAAAACTCCTCGCCAAATCCGTATCCGTTAATTTCGACATCGAAGGCAAACAAACTTCCTTCAATCTTGTAAACAATGCTGATGATTGGCAGCTCGCAAACCCCGTGGGCAAAGATAACCTCGATCCCAAAGCTCGCGATGCATTCCTTGGTGCAATCCCAGATCTTTGGGCTGAAAAATTCGTCACGCAAGATCTTGCCAAGGCTGGTTTGGCCAAACCCGAACGAACTCTCTTAGTCACCCGCAATGATGGTTCCACGATTACCCTTCTTATCGGGAATGTATCTTCCACGAAGACCAGCAAGAAAATCAGGCCCCCCGTACCCGGCACTCCCCCAGGTATGCCCCCACAAGAAGAAACCATCATTCAAGAAATGCGCTTCGCTAAAATTCTTGATAACGATCAAATCTTTGAAATCAATGGCGATGGCCTCAAGAATATTTTTGTATCGGTTGATCAAATTCGTGACCCCATGCTTGCACGAATCAATGCAACTGATGCTGTGAAATGCGAAATCCAACAGGGAAGTACATCGCTATCACTTGTAAAAAAAGAGGGCAGATGGAAAATCGAATCCCCAGTACAAGCGGATGCAGATCCTGAAAAAGTGAATGAACTTCTAACCAAGCTTTCTACCTTGGAGGCTCGGGGTGCAGATATTATTGATAACCCCAAGCTCGCAGATTTCGCATTAGAAAAGCCCGAGAATAAAATCACCATTACTTTGGAAGAGGAAACCAAACCCCTTGCGAAAGATAAAGCTCCCGAAAAGAAAACCCGTTCAGTTACTTTTTCCCTAGGTAAAAAAGATGCCAAGGCCAAGAAGCTTTATGTTGCAGTGGATGGTTTTCCCAGAGTGAATTTTGTGGATGAAGTTGTTGCAACTCTTGCTGCCCGACCTGCAATGGCGTATCGGGGTAAGCGAATTCTTGATCTTGCCACCACCGATATCAACGCAATTAACATCAAGACAATATCTTCGGATATCTCTTTTTCCAAAGCTCCCGAAGGTAAGTGGACTCTCCTCAACCCTAAAAGTGTTGAAATTGATGATCCAAAAGTTTCGCAACTTGCAAATTCCCTCTCCACATTTGAAGTTGCGCAATTCCTTGAAGAAACGCCAACTAAGGAAGATTTAGTCAGTAAGTATGGCTTGGATAAACCCATTGTCACTTTGGAAATAGGCTTGGCAGATGTCAAGAAATCTTTGAAAAAAATGCTGGTTGGAAAACCTCTCACAGATAAACCTGGTTTCTTTGCAAGGTTGGGAACTGAAGGCCCAGTATTTGTTATTAACAATGAGTTAGTTGCAAGCCTTCAAAAAGATACACTCTCGTATCTTCCTCAGGATTTCTGGAAGCTTCTTCCCAACGAAATCACCACGGTTAAAATTATTCGCTCCGCAGGTGAATTCAGCCTTCAACAAGCAGAAGCAAATTGGAAAATCAGCGCACCCTTTACTGCAACTCCCTTTGCTGAAAAAATGGAAGAGCTTGCCAAGGAGATTGGCGCACCAAAAGCAGATAGTTTCGTTTCACTCGATTCCAAAGATGATGCAAAGTTTGGCCTCGATAAACCTTTTCTTCAATTAACCGTGATTGATAAAGATAAAAAAGAAAAGACCCTAGTACTAGGAAAGATTGTTTCTGAAGAAGCAGGCACCAGATATGCAAGATTGAAAGATAAAGCGCCCATCGCAATCGTAAATCCTGCGTTTGTAAAAGCTGTTAATATTGATGCTCTCGATCTTCTTGACCCTTTGGTAATGAAGCAAGACCCTTCCAAAATCAAAAGCTTCAAAATTGAATCACTTACCAATAATATTGATATCATCCGGGAAGGTGAAACTTGGAAAGTCACTGAGCCCAAAGCGGGTGCTTTCAATGCAGAACCTGATGCCGTCTTTTCTTTGCAGTCCCTTTGGTTTAATCTTCGGGCAGATGGTTTTTCTGCTTATGGCCCTAAGGCTGAAGTGGCTACTTTTGGATTAGATAAACCTTCAATCAAAATTGAAATCAAACTCAGCAATGAAATGGGTAAGGAAGAATCCAAAACCTTGGAAATAGGTACTGAGGTTAAAGGCAAATCAGGTTCTAAGTATGCAAGATTTAAAGGGGAACCCGCGGTATTCAACCTTCCTGCTGCAACTATCTTGATTTTGGAACGAACCTATCTCGCTTATGTCCCGAGAGAAATTCTCAAACTTAAATCAGATGATGTTGAGTCCTTTACCCGTACCGGAATTCCAGGGGAACTCGAAATCAATCGCAAGAATGAAGTTTGGTCACTCAGCAAACCAAAAGTTGAAATCGCAGATGACCGCACCCTTAATGATCTTGTTGCAATTGTTTCTGATCTTAAAGCCGATTCCATCGCTGCGTTTCCTGCCACAGATCTCAAACTATTTGGGCTTGATACTCCCTTTGCTGTTGTTGGTTTCAAACTTAAGGATCAAACTAAAAAAATCCTCCTTGGTAAAGAAGTTGAAGGAAAGAAAGGCTCCCGTTATGCCAAATCTGAAGATGGCAAAGCAGTGGGAATTCTCCCCGAAGTGATTGTTAAAAAACTGATTGCTTCGCCTTTGTTTTTTAGAGATCGTAACATTGCCCGCTTTCCCGATGCAGATCAGCTCGTTCTTGAAAGAGGGCCCCGTAAAGCAACCTTTGCCCGAATCGATGGCAACTGGAAATTAACCGAACCGTTTGCATCTGAAGCGGATCAGCAACAACTTGATGATGCACTCGATGGTATCGCCCGACTTCGTGCTGATGAACTTGTTGTTGAAAAACCAACTCCAGAAGACCTAACCCGCTTTGGTTTAGATAAACCAGAAACACGCTGGCAGATTAAAAACGCTGGTAAGTTGCTTCTTGAAATCAACCTTGGAAAGCGTGATGAATCTGCAACCCGTTGCTATGCTCAAATCGCAGGCAAAGATCTTGTTTTCCTTCTTGATGTTAAACAAACCAATTGGCTTCAGGGTGAATTTCGATCTCGTACCGTTTGGGCCACACCCCTTGATGCTGTTCAAATCGATTCCATCAAAGTCACCTCTCTGAACAATAATTTCGAACTCGCCAAACGAAATAATGTTTGGGTTTCTGTTCCTAAGCCAACCGATCGCGTCAATGATGTTTTGGTTAATGCCATGCTCGCTTCACTTGCTGGGTTGAAACTCGAACGCTATGTGGTGGATAAAGGAGCATCTTTAAATCTATTCGGGCTCGATCCGGTTGAAACAACGATCGAAATAGGAACGCCCATGGGTAAAAGAACTCTGCTGATAGGCAGGCAGGAAGGTGGTTCTAAAAAATACTACGCCCGCGTTGCCGATAACAAGCAGGGCGATGTATTTTTGATTAGCGAAGCGGATTCCATGTTAATCATGAAGCCTGCAGCTTCCTTCATTAAAGCCGAGAAGTAAATTAAATCTTAGGAAGTTCGAAACCCTTGCGGGCTTCCCTGCCTACGAATTTGTTTGCT
>QWPF01000152.1 GCA_003671255.1 Planctomycetota bacterium
CCAAGGGTAATAGTTAGTGGCATCCCTAAAACTGCGTATAGGTCTAAAAGTCTGGATGTTTCGAGCATATCTCTGCAGAAAGATCCATTCGGGGATGAACCCATGACGATTTCAATATCAATTGCAGCGAGATTAAGCCCTGCCCTGCAAAGATTATCTGTGAAGATGAAAGGGGAAAAAGCCCGCTTTTTTGTTGATGTATATTCTCCCCACGGTTGAGTTACTCCAATGATAATCTCTAACGAGGAATCAATTTGCTTTGCAATCTCCGCAAGCTTGCATGCAATTCGAAAGTAAGTTTCGTCCCCAAATGCAGGTTCTGTAACCACATTCAATCCGGAGCAAATAATCCAACGGTGGATCTTTCCATTATAACGCCTAATGGCAGTATCTAAAAATCGTGCCATTGCAGTTGCATATTGTGATGCAGTACTCGTTGAAGTGGTTAGCCATTCTGGGAGCGACTCTTTAGTCATTTGAATAACAGGGCCGCCAATAACTTCCAAGCCAGTAGCTAAGCAACTTTCCAAAGCCTGATCTACTTGACTCCAAGAGAAGATGCCTTGCGAAGTTTCGATATTTTTCCAGTTGAACCCGACCTGCATGTAATTAAAAGATTGTTCCATTTTCCTTGAAAGAGAGGCAGGGAAAGGTTTAGAAACCTTTGCAGAAAGGCCAGTTTCAAAGGGTTGGTTATCTTGATGCCTGATGTCGAAAATTTGACGCATATATTCGCGAATTAAAGTATCAGAACCCTGATAGGCAAATTCGATAGTATTTTGGAGACATTTTTCTTGAAAGGGTAGAGAGGTGTTACTAAAGGCTTTTCCGAATTCTAAAGTTGAGTTGGAGAGTTGATCCCGAAGATCTTTATTGATTTTTAAGCCGCTAAATTCCCAGTCTGCATTAAAGTTCCGGAATTGATTAACTTTGCCCCGTGCTATTTCCATAATTAAAGAATAAGGTAAATCTGACAAAGGCAGGGTTGAAGTTGGTGACATGAAAATGCCATGACTGCCAATATTCCAAGGGATAGTTAGGAAGCAAGAATCAGGTTCTTCTTTTTTAAGTGATAAAACATTGTTGTTATTGGATACACTGCAAAAAAAAGGCATGGTGTCTGGGCCACCAGAAAAATAGGATCTCAACAATTCTTTTTCCCAAGTTTTGTCGATTGAATCAGGAATATTGAAAGAGATGTTGCCCATGAGTTCGCTAAGATATTAATTGTCGGGGAAAACTAAACATACACTTAGATATGATATTATTATGGACGGTTAAAAGCGATAAGCGAACAAGAAATCAATGATAATTACTAAGCAGGTATATCCTTCTCCGTAAGAGCAATAATGGTTATTCCAAGTTCATTTGCGAGGATAATTGCTTCTTTTTCGCCTAAAAAAATTGTTTGCCCCGCTTCTATAGCTAGTACTTTGCCTCGTGCCTTATGAAGCGTCTGAATGGTATCAATACCGATGGTTGGTACATCAAACCTGCGATCTTGGTTTGGTTTTGCCACTTTAACCACAACAAACCCGCCTGATTTGCAGTATTCTCCCGCACGAGTTATGTTTTTATCAGTGCCTTCAATAGCTTCGACGGCTAAAACAGCCCTATCTTTAACAGCAACACTTTGCCCCACATCCATTCGACCCATTTCACGCGCAAGTTTCCAGCCAAAATAAATGTCCTGCATCTCAGAATTAGAAGCAGCCCTGCGGGTTAATGTTCCTGGTTGCACTAGAATCTCCGGTATGTAATCAAGGGCGGATGCAAAGTTTATACCATCTTTGGCGAATTCTTTAATAATTGATAGCAAGAGTGTATCGTCTTTATTATCAGCTCTTTTGCGAAGATACCAGAAGATTAAAGTTCGTAAATCAGGTGCAAGGTTGAATATTTTCCATGGTTTGTGAAGTAGATTTGCCTTATGAATCTTGCCCGCCATCACCACATTTTTAACCCCATGCTTTTTAAACCGATTGATTATCTTTCCCAACTGTGCGGGGCGTGACCAGTAAAAATGGTCGACCAAGTCTTTAAGCTCCGGGCCTGCTTCTTCCGTGATTCCAACACACACAACAGGAAAGCCTAATTTGCGCGCCGCTTGGGCAAATACTACAGGAAACTGACCATAGCCTGCTAATAACCCAACGGTTTCTTGGATGTGTCCTGCATGGTTCATCGCTTAGATTTCTCAACTTCCATTAAGCATTCGATTTTGATGACCGAGGGCTTTATTCATCTTCCTGAATGTTTAATTGCTTTTTAATCTTTTTGATGTCTCTAAAAATATCTGGAAGCTTATTTAGATGAATAAGGATTCGCTTTTCATCTCGTTCTTGGCGGGCAGGAATGCCAAGTAATCGTTCCCCTTTGCCTGCAGTTCGCATTACTGCGCTTTTAGCACCAACTACAACCTCGTCAGCCAAAGTAACATGGTCTGCAAGGCCAGCTTGCCCAGCAACCACCACATAATTTCCAGTGGTACAAGAACCAGCAATACCGACTTGTGCTACTAATAAATTGTGTTTGCCAATCTCGCAATTGTGCCCAATCTGAACCAGATTATCCACTTTAGTTCCCTCACCTATGCGAGTGGGGCCAAAAGTGCCTCGATCAATCGTGGAGCAGGCTCCAATTTCAACATGATGCTCTAGTTCGACATTACCAGTCTGGGGGATTTTTTTGTGAATACCATCTGTGGTTTTGTAACCAAAACCATCCGCACCAATCACGCTGTTAGCATGAATAGTGACATAATCGCCAATAACACAATCATCATAAATTACAACATTAGGATGAAGAACAATGTTGTTTCCCAAGGTGCAATTACGCCCAATAGAAACCCCGCCATGAATAATACAATCGGTTCCAATAATAGAGTTATTTCCAATGCGAGCAAAAGGCAAAACGGAAGTTCCAGCGCCAATTTTAGCACTAGGCGAAACCCAAGCGGAAGGGTCGATTCCAAGCGGATAGGGTTCAGGTTTACCTTTAAAATGTTCAACAATAACAATGAAAGCGAGCATGGGGTCATTTACAAGAATCAAAGTTTTTCCAGGCGCAATGAATTCATTTTGACAAATGGTCACCAAGGCTTTTGAATCAATGAATTGTTTTTCATACTTTGGATTGTCAACAAAGGTAATATGCCCAAGATTTGCATATTTCAAGTTGGATGTACCAGAAACAATGGCAGATCCATCGCCTATGACTTTACCCGAGATCAAAGCAGCAATATCAGAAACTGTAGCAGACACCTATTCCACCTAACCTTCCATAAAGCAGTAGAATAAACACATTAACATATATGGATCGTAATCTTTGTCTTTTAAATGAACAACCCTAGTTTTAAAAGGTTTAGTCTTTGGGCTTAAGTCTGAAGAAATCGCCTTTAGAAGTTCCAATGTAAATCGAATTGTCATAGAAAATAGGCGAGCCAGAAATCTCACCCCCAAGGTTCAGTTTTTGAATCAACTTGCCATCTTCTAGATTTAGGAAATAAAGGTGCCCATCGAAGGAACCAGCAACAACAGTATTGCCTAAAATAAGTGGTGAAGCATCAACTTTTCCATCCGTTTGAACCCCCCATATCTCCGCCCCTTTTTTTCGATCAATAGCATGGATTTTTTTGTCTCTTCCCCCAACTACCACAAGACTCTTGGCAATTGCACAGGAGCTAAAAAATGGCTGAGATCTTTTTTCGGGTTTGTAGTTCCAATTGATTTTGGGTTTTTTCCAGTTGATACCCAGAACATTGTTAGACATGGTGCCAACAAATAAATCGTCTCCCGCAATGGAAGGAGTGGCGCCAGTTTGTCCGCCTAGGTCAAGATTCGAAAGTTCTTTTCCCGTTTCAGCATCAAGAACATGCAAAGTACTATCGCAACCCGCAGCAAAAGTTTTACCTTCGATTATTGCACAAGATCCAAAAAAAGGCCCTTCCATTTTGAACTTCCATAGTTCTTTCCCTGAAGTATTTAAGCAATAAAGGTTTTCGTCCTGACTTCCAAACAGGATATTTTTCTTGAAGAAATTTGCTCCACCAGAAATCTCACCATTAGTTGCAAACACCCATTTTTTAAGGCCTGTACCTAAATCAATTGCGTGCAAAGTACCATCAATGTCGCCGATGTAAATGACATCGTCCTGAATACTGGGAGGAGCTTTGAAAGAACCACCTTTGTATTTCCATATTTCTTTGCCGTCTTTGCAATCCAAGCAGTAAACTTTCTCATCCATGCAGCCAAAAAAAACCTTTCCATCGTGAACAACAGCGGTGCCTTCGATGGAATCTTTGAGAGATATTTTCCATTGGATTTCGAATGGCACTTTGATTGATGTGGGCAAAAAACCATCTTGCTGTGGGTTGCCTCTGAATAGAAGCCACGAAGATACAGGATTAATATCTTTTGCAAAAAGAGCATGACCAAGGATGGCGAAAGTAAGAAGGGCGAGGCTTGCCATCGAGGTGGCTAAACCATTGCGAGTTGATAAATTTCGAGAAGGTCTTTTTCTTGTACAGGCCTTGGGTTGAATTTTGCAGTCCATTGTTCGGAAGCCTCCTCGGCTAACACTTCAAGAATTCCGTGAGAAACACCGCAATCATGAAGGTTTTTTGGTATTCCAGCAAGGGCGAGAAAACTAGTGATGATATCAGCAAGAATATCCCCTGAATCAGCAAGGCTGTTTGTGCTACGACCAATATCCTTAACGAGAGTTTGGTAGCAATTACCAACATGATTACTATTAAAGCGTAAAACATGAGGCAAAAGAATGCCAATTGCAATCCCATGAGGAATCCCGTAATGGGCAGTTAAAGGATTTGCACAGGAATGGCATATCCCGAGCATCGAGTTTTCAATGGATACGCCAGCAAAATGGGCCCCAAGTTGCATTGCGCCCCTGGCGTTAATATCTAAAGGGCTTTGTAAAACCGTGGGAAAGTTATCAACTAACATACCCCAAGCCTGCCTCGCAAAAGTTTGGGAAATAGTATTCTTTTTAATACTGACATAAGATTCTAAGGCATGAGAAATAGCATCAATACCCGTGGCAGCAGTTACCATGTGCGGTTGGGAAAGGGTAAGCTCTGGGTCAAGAAGGCAGATTTTAAAGGCTGCTTTTTTATCCCCACATGCCATTTTTAAATGTGTACTTGAATCGGTGATAAGTGCAAAAGATTGTGCTTCGCTACCAGTACCCGAAGTGGTGGGAATGCCAATGGAGGGAAGCATGGGCTTCTTAGCCAACCCAACGCCTTTGTAATCAGACATTTTTCCGCCGTTTGTCAGCAAAAAATTAATCCCCTTGGCGCAATCCATGGAGCTGCCACCACCTAGAGCAACAATGAAATCGATGTTGTGAAGTTGGGCGAAATCTCTGCCTTTTATAACATGAGTTTCTTCAGGATTTTCTTCGACACCATCAAAGAGAAAAACGGAATGGCCTTCTTTTTGAAGTGAAGAGAAAACAAGTTGTGAGTGACCTGCTTTTTTTAAGCCGGGATCGGAAACCAAAAGAACACGAGAACCCCCAAGTTCTCGAACCAAGGCACCTGCATGAGCAGAACAACCGGGTGAAAAAATAACCCGGTTGAGAGGGCTGAAATCAAATGAAGTCACCTTAGAATCCGCTTTGCTGGTAAGCTCTTTGCTTGTAGAGGTGGGTGAATAAGTTACCCTCATGAGGCTGATCCCAAGTAAGGCGATTCGTTGGGATAGGCCCAAGATTCAGCCGGTCGACATTGGTACTGTTTAATAACACATGAGCAAAATCCTTGTCTTCTGTGATAGCAGTTGCAACAAGGGTTGGCCCAATTAATTTTATCATATCAGCTTGTGGACACTCAACAACGCTTGCGTAAGGGAAAAGGAATTCTTTGTTAGCAAGAGGGTGGTCGTAGGTTTCACAATGAACAATTGCGGGAAGCAACCAAGCGCATCTTCCTTCTTTAACAAGCCTTGGAGTTCCTCTAACTTTCTCGGTAACATCAGTTGCCCCCGGTGTTTTGAGCAAATTATCGATCATGCCAGAAATTCTGTCAGGAACATCAGGATTAGCGAAAGCTGCAAGTTCTGCATTAGGATCATCGTAAGCCCGAACTTGAATTTTTGAGAGTTTTTCAGAAAGAGCATGGGCTATTTCTTTCCCATGAGAAGGTACCCAAACAGCTGATACATTGATGCAAGATCTACCGCCATTGGCTGCAATCGACTCTGCAATGATATCAATGTACTCTTTCCAATGGGCAATCTTGTCTTCTCCTATCAAGACTTTGCTGTATCCCGGCCCGTGAAGTTCAACCCGATGATCGTTCTTGTAAGGATCGGTGGTGGTGCTATCCCCAAAAAGCATACTACGGCCTGTGCCTCGAAGGATCTCACCTGCTCCAGCGTGATCGGTTGGGCAGAAGTTTACAGCAGCAGGTGGAATACCAGCCTTCAAATAAGCTTGTATAACTCTGAAAGGAGTCCAAGGCTCTTCTCTACCAGGCTTAAGTATAAGAGGGATTTTTAATGCAGGTGTCGGTGCCCACAAAGAATGTACGCCCGGGGAATTGCTAGGAAGAATCGCCCCAAAAGAACTGCAAGTGGGAACAAAACATAATGTCCGACCATCTTGCGTGCCATGGCCTGTATCCAAAATTGACATGTCTAAACCACGAGTTAAACCAGCAATAATCGTATCGATATTCCTGAGTACATACTCAACCTTGCCCGCATTTCTTTTGCAGAAAACCATGGGAGATCCCGTGGTGGAAGATAAGTTTCGAATGTAATCATCGAAACTTTGCATCTGATCACCACATGGCAGAGAATCGGTTGCAAATATTCGCCCT
>QWPF01000153.1 GCA_003671255.1 Planctomycetota bacterium
ACCGATACTAATCTTAAACCCCAGCAAGATTCAAAGTACCAGATAAATCCAACGATTCCAAATGGAATAACCTGCCCAACGAGAAGAAAGATGGTGAAAAATGTTAAAAGAAAAGGTTTGGCCATGCCTTCTGTCGCATTTTTCGCCAGCCCAAACCAAACTTGCCCAAATCCACGGTACATTCTGCACTCGGCCAATTCTGTTACATCACACAAATCGGTCATCATGCCATTTTTTCTATAGGCCCGGGGCAAGGTAATGCCATCGTGCAACGATTGTTTGATCGAAGCATGCCCACCCATTGCCTCATAAGAATACTTTTTTGCCAAGAACAACTGCCCACACCCTGCAGCAAATGCAGGGCTTGTGGACATCCTCATCCGCTTGATGGGTAAAAAACAAAGCAACACGAAGTGAATTAGTGGGATCAACATTTTTTCAGACCAAGTGCCTGTTTCTTGCCAGGGTATGCCGCTCACCAATTCTGCCTTGCTTGCCTCCATGAATGCCACCAATCTTAGGGCGCAATCTTTTTTCAATCTTACATCTGCATCTTGGAACAACAGATACTCATACCGCGCCCTTTGCGATAAAACATGGCAGGCATGTTGTTTCCCGCACCACCCAGAAGGAAGCTCAGGGGCGTTTTCCAACCGCACCCTAGAATCCAACATCGCTATCTTAGAAACAATGGCTGCGGTATTATCTTCGGAGTGATCATCCAACACCACAACCTCTATCTCTGAGTTTTCTGTTGTCAACGCGCTTCGAATTGCGGCTTCAATTCCACCCTCTTCATTCCTTGCTGGAATTAATATAGATATTTGAGGTCTTAAATTTATGTCATATGCAGGCGGCGGAAGATAGGCCTTTAGGTTTGAAATTATCATTAGCAAAGGAATTGCAGATGCCAGAACACAGGCAATAAGAACAATCCAAATCATTCTTTCGGCCCTTCGTTGGTGAAGCCATGCTCTGGGTCAAATGGTTTGCCACGGGCCCAGGATTTTAGTCGGCGCCAAAAATCATAGACACCGCCAACCCCGGCCCGGCCTTTGATATGAGTTTCAAATAAAGCTGGATCTCGGGCAAGGGCTTCCAAAGAAAGTGCGTTCATGTTCTGTTCAAGTGCTGATTCGAAAATGCCGGTCCATTCTTCCACCGTATTATCTTTCCCTTTTCCCAAAGGGATAGGAGCACCAAAACGCACCAATGCCTCAGGGTAGCGCTCATTCCAAAAGGGATATTCAATTGCGACAGGAATAACATGCCCCCCGACCAATTTTCGTGCGAGATGGCCCAACCCGGGGCGAATCTTCACCGGCCTTTCCCTTGCATCCGAAAACTGCCCCTGCCCTGTGATCCAAACCATGGTGCCCGGCTGATTCAAAATATAAAAGGTTGTTTTAAAGAAACCAATAGCACCTTTTGTAGTGCCCATTTCCACACTATAAAGCCCAATCCATGAAAAGAATTTGTATTTGCCCAAACCTCGTGAATCAATCGGGCAGTAGGGAACCCTAGTGGTAAAAATCTTCGAAAGCAATATCCCTGTTATCGGGTCCCACCATGAGGGATGGTTCAAAAGAAAAACTAGCGGCCCCTCGCCCGGATCTGCGGGCAACCCTGTCTTCGATATCCTGAGTGCATGAAAATTCTTGGCAACATAATTACGGCAGTACCATAAAAACCAAGAGGCAATCAATGCCCAGCGCTTAGGAAGCGCACCCTGTTGCTTTTCTTTTGCAGCAATATCTTTCATGAATTACTATGCGCCAAGGCTGGTTTGTTTCCATGTTTTTCGCCATTAGACGGGGCGATACCATCTTTATCGAGGGCATCCGCAGCAATCCATCCAGACATAAGCACCATGGGCATCCCTGGCCCTGGATGGGCAGAGCCTCCAGAGAAATACAAGGATTTGAGATCCGGGCTTCGGTTGGAAGGCTTGAAAGCTCCGAGCACCTTACCATGGCTTGCCAAACCATAGATTGCCCCATTAAGAACATGATAGCGATCGTTAATATCTTGCGGAGTAAGAGCTGCTTCAAAGCGAATGTGCTTTTGCAAATCCTTCAATCCTGCGGTGCGTTCCATCTTTTCTAATATCACTTTTCTGTAAGCAGGAAACATTTTCGACCAATCGTGATGCTTGCGTAAGTAAGGGGTGTGAACCAGAATATACAAGGATTCACAACCGTTTGGTGCAACTGATGGATCCGTTTTTGCAGGTGCGCAAACATAACAAGAAGGGTCTGGCGCGGGCTCGCCCTTGTTATAAATCCAGTCGAATTCTTCTTCAGGGTCTTTCGAGAAAACAAAGTCATGGTGTTCTAATTGTTCGTATCTTTTATCAAGGCCAAGATAAAGAACAACGCCAGAACATGCAGGTTCGTACTTGCGACGACCCTCAAACTTGTATGCTGCGCGGGTATCTGGGATCAATTCCCGATGGGTTCTTACCGTATCACAATTAGAAACAACCGCGCTCCCAAGTATTTCTTCATCATTTTCAAGAACGATCCCAAGTGCTTTTTTGCCATCATTGATGATTCGCTTGACCCCCTTACCCGTATGAAATATAACGCCCAATTCTTCTCCCAGTTTTTTTAGACCTCTGGGAACTGCATTGGTGCCACCTAAAGGGTACCAGATGCCTTCGCTGGTTTGCATATGGGCGATACTGCAAAGAACTGCGGGAGATTGATAAGGCGAAGAACCAACATACTGCGTAAAGTGATCGATCATTTGCGAAACACGATGCTCTGGAACAAAACCGCGCACGCACTGGGCCACCGATTTTCCCATGTTAATTGCCAAGACATCTGTCAAACTTCCGGGCTGAAACATGGTGCGCCAATCAAACATGTCGCGCAGGCCACCGATCGATTTCCAAAAGAAGAATCGTTGGGAAATACGATTAAGCCTTTCAGAATACTGCAGGAATTTCTTATACCCACTAGCGCAGTTGGGGCCGAACTTCCCCAAATTTTCTTGCATGGTTTTTTCATCACTCACCAGATCAAGAATCGAACCATCATCAAAGAATGAGCGCCATTGAGGCTCCAGCCTAACCATGGGAATATAATCTTCCATCTTTCGACCAGCTTCGGAAAAGATCCGGGCAAGTATCGAGGGAATGGTAAGGATGGTCGGGCCCATATCAAAACGATAACCTTCTTTTTCAAGAACTGCAGCCTTACCGCCCAGCCAATCATTCTTTTCAAACAGCTCAACTTTGTATCCCCGGGCTGCCAATGTGCAGGCAGAAGCCAGGCCAGCTAACCCACCGCCAACCACCAATACTTTTTCACTGTTCGATTTAACCATGACTATTCTCCTGAAAACATATTCCACAATTTATAATTAAAGTACTAGCGTCCTAAAGGAACCATGGGGTTGTTATATTCAGCCTTATTTAAATCTCTTCTCATTCCCTGACTTACGAGATCAGGCACACCTTCTTCAAGCGCATATTCATCAGGTGGAATACAGTGATCAAAAGGCAGCCCGAGATCCTCTAATAAAAGCCTTGAAGATATTCTTGCAGATTCGTAAATCACAGGCAGGCCACTACCTGGATGAGTGCCACCCCCCACGAGATAAACACCATCCAACTCTGCAAAGCGATTGCGCGGCCTGAAATGAAGCATCTGGCCCAGATTGTGCGCTAAGTTAAAGGTCGCACCTTTGTAAATCTCCCTTTTGTTTTGCCAATCCATGGGCGTGATCACTTGCTCATAACAAATCCGCTTTTCTACATCGTGCAAACCGATTTTCCCCAATTGCTTGATTGCCAGATTGCGATAGCGCACTTTTTCTTTCGCCCAATCAACATTGGCATGCATATGAGTCACAGGTACCAAAACATAAAGCGTGCTTTTCCCCTCGGGCGCCAAAGTAGGATCAGTAACACTGGCGTTCTGAATATAAAACGATGGGTCTTCGGAAAGAACATGTCGTTTTTCAATATCCAACAGATTGCCCTGATAATCGCGTGACATGTAAATCGTATGATGCTGAAGATTATCGTAGCGACCTTCAATCCCCAGATAGAGCATAAAGGTAGAGCAAGAAAACCGCTTGCTTTCAATTTTCTTGTTGGTCCATGCAGGCCTTATCTTCTCCGGAATCAATCTTTCCATCGCCCGCCCAAAATCTGCATTGATCACCAGCGCATCGCAAGCATGCTTTCCAGATTGGGTGTTGATGGAGACAGGCTTTCTACCTTGAAAATCAATCCCCTCTACATCTTCATTCAATAGGATTTCAACTCCAGCTTCGCGTGCCAGATTCGCCATTCCTTCGCTTACCGCATTACATCCCCCAATCGGATGATATACGCCATGCTCATATTCCAAAAAAGAAAGAATGGAAAAAAGACTGGGGCAATTGAAAGGCGACATACCCAGGTATTTGGATTGGAACGAGAACGCAAGCCTCACCCGTGGGTCTGAAAAGTATCTGCCTAGCTCGCCATCGAGTGATTTCCACGGCCTTAATAAAGGAAGCAACTTCAACATTTTCATTTTGAAAAGATCACGCCAACTATTAAAGGGGGTTTCCAGCGTGCTCTTGAACTCGTTGAGTTTGATTCGATTATCAGTCAGAAATTTGGTAAAGTTATTTGCATCCTTGGGGCAGATCTTGGCAATCGCGGCTTCCATCGCGGGCACATCAGGCCGAGCCAGAATCTCGCCACCTTCTCCAAATACCAAATGGTATTGCGGATCTAGTCGAACCATCGGAATCTCTTTGAAGAGATCTTTGCCCATGGAAGCATAAATGCTTTTAAGAACTTGGGGAAACAGAAAAAAAGTAGGTCCAAGATCGAACTTGAAACCCCCAGATTCCAAGGAGGAGGTTCTGCCACCCACCTTGCCCTGCTTCTCTAAAACCTTGACCTTAAGTCCAGTTTTAGACAATAAAATTGCTGCTGCAAGGCCACCCGGCCCCGCTCCAATGATTATCACTTGTTTCTTCATAGCCACCTCCGTGGCATTTATAGCTTTCCCTAGCTTCAATTGTCTAATATTACCTAACTTTCCTTGAAAATAGTAAGCTATTTTTGACTTTTTGCATTGATCTTGCCTACCCATCATCTTTTAAGGTACTGATTATTTATTCTTTGATACTTTCGCCTGCAATCATGGATGTTTTCAGGCATTTATTTGGTCATGGATGATTAATGATAATGCATCAAGAACTTCTTTGCCTTAAAAGCGTCAGCCTCAAGTACCGCGATACCCTTGCGGTTAAAAACCTTGACCTTGCCGTTTACCCTGGCGAAATCCTTGGCCTACTAGGCCCCAACGGTTGTGGCAAAAGCACCACTCTTAATGCCATTGCAGGAAATCACGAACTCCACTCGGGTTGTATTTTACTCGATGGGCAATCCCACACCCAGCACCCGCTTAGTTACCGTGCCCAAATCGGATTTGTTCCCCAAGAACTTGCCTTCTACGAAGAACTTTCTCCTTACTCCAACCTACGCTTCTTTGGCAAACTCTATGGAATTCATGGTACCGATCTTTCCCAAAGAATTGCTGAAGTTCTAAATCTGGTACGGTTGGAAGATCGTGCCAACATTCCAGCTTTTGGGTTTTCAGGGGGCATGAAGCGAAGGCTTAATCTGGCGTGCGCCCTTATTCATAAACCTAAATTACTTCTCCTCGATGAACCTACCGTTGGGCTCGATCCGCCCTCGCGAGAAGCCGTTTTTTCCTGCCTCCATAAACTTCGGGATGAAGGGTGCGCCATTGTTTATACCACCCATTACATCGAAGAAGTTGTGCGACTTTGCAACAAAGTTGGTTTCATGGCGCAGGGTTCGTTATTGTTTCATGGCACCTTAAAAGAGTTTCAGGCACAGATAATCCAGAAGGCCCGTGTCCAAAAAACCAACAAGGCGACTGCTCCAAATTATATTTACCAAGAAGATAATGATTCTTCGCTAACAGATCAAAGTTTGCTGCGAAAAAACCAAGCTGAAGAAACGCATTCTCTTGAACAATACCTTCTTGAACTAAGTGAAATTAAGGTTGCATGATGTTTAAACAACAACTAAATCTTCTTTGGGTTCTTGCATCAAAAGACATCCAGCTTTTTCTAGTCGATAAGAAAGCTGCAGCCCTTTGCTTCCTTGTACCCATCATTCTCGCAAGCGGGTTTGGATATGTTTTTTCCAAACCATTGCAAAACGAAGACCTAAAGCTACCGCTCTTGGTTGTTCGCGAAGATAACAGCCCCCTTGCTATCAAACTCGCTGATGCCCTGCTTAAAAGCACAAAACTCGAAGCTGCACCCGCTTCAAGAGAAGAAGCATTGAGAAAAATCGAAAGGCGTTCAGCCAGAATTGCCCTCATCATCCCCAAAGATTTCGCAAGCCAGATTGCCCTTAAGAAAAAAGTCCCCGCCATCGAAATTCTTCATCACCCTAGTTCTTCTTTAGAATCCAAGTGGGCTGAAGGCATCTTCACCGAAATAGCTTTCCGAGAAGCTGCACCCGAACTCCTCGGCTTCTGGTTGCCCGGTGCTTCCTCCCTCAAATTGGAACGACCCTTCGAAGTAAAAAAAGAGCCCTTCCCCACCGGGATGGATATCAGCAGACAAGCTTACAGCCATAGCTTCAGCGGCATGACCATGCAGTATCTATTATTCTGGGGGATGGATTGCGGACTACTATTACTACGCGAACGCAGACAGGGAATCTGGAA
>QWPF01000154.1 GCA_003671255.1 Planctomycetota bacterium
CCTATTAAATTTCAAATTGGCTCTCCTCTAGATGAACCATTAAGGTATGAAGCTGAGCGCATTCATGAACGAGCAATTGCAAGATCGATTGTTGTGGCGCAAAAAGAGGTTACCTTAAACGATTTTTTGGCGTTGGTGCCTCAACAGCGCTACACTGAAAAATATTCAAAAACACCTGATAGCGCGATGATTTGTATCTCGTGGTTTGATTCTGCCCGCTATTGCAATCTTCTTACTGAGAAAGAATTTGGTGCTTCAGAGTGTGTTTACCTTCCCAATGAGCAGGGGTTATATGAAGAGGGCATGAGGATTGCGGATAACCCACTTAAGAAAAAAGGTTATAGGATGCCTACCGAAGCGGAGTTTGAGTTTTTTCACAGAGCTGGATCTTTGGCAATGTTCAATCATGGTTCTGATGTTCGTCTGACTGATCGATATAGTTTTTATGTTGCGAATTCCAAAGACCAAGCTTGGCCAGTTGGTTCACTTAGGCCGAACGCATTTGGGTTGTTTGATACCGGAGGGAATGTTTTCGAATGGTGTTTGGAAAGTTATGATCCCTATCCTAATTTAAATATTTCGGATGAGGATGCCTTTATGAGTTCCCAAAACAAAATGATTATGGCAAGCATTTCGCGGGGTATGCGTGGTGGTTGTTTTTATAATCAAATAAGTAGTTTGCGAAGTGCGGATCGCAATGGGGCCAAGCCTGATGATCGAAGTAATAGCCGTGGTTTGAGGTTGGTCCGTTCGCTTCCTTGATCTTTTTGAAATCAACTTTATTTTGACTTAGCTTTTATCTCTTTAAATTCTACTTGGAAAGTTCCCGGTTTCTTGTCTCCAAGCATAAATCCAAGTGATTCAATATCGGTAGGGTTAATGAGTTCAGCTTTTGGTATCACTTTGCCAAATGAGGTTGCTCTAAATTTTTCAAGTGGAAGCGATATTTCAACCCATTCGTTGTTTTTGGTTTTAAATGATTGCTTGTAAGAAAATGCGGTAAGCCTTTTGTTTGTGTATAAATTAATCGTGTATTCTCTGCCATCGCCTTTGACATTGATTACAATGGATTCATCTTTTAATAGGGGCAGTTGTTTGGGGAGTGATCGTACGGAAGCAAAACCACCATTATTTGCTAAAGACAGATTACCGTAAAAAAGCAATGTTTTTTCTTGAGTGATTTTGAATTTTCCATCAGAAATGCCACCCATAACATTGTCGTTAACACTTACCCAGTTTTTACTTGATTCTGGGGTGTTAAAGTTAAATATTAACTTGTCCTTATCTTCTGCCATGATATTGATGCTTCCTAATAAAAGAATCAGAATTGATGTTGATGTTTTCATGGTTGGTCTAAGCCCATAGTTTTTAATGTTTCGACACTTTAACATAGCAGAAATTTATGTTTGTACCAATTCTCGTTGATGAATAATGGGATTTAATGGAGATAGATTTACCGTTCGAGTAAAGTTATTGTTGAGTTAGGTTTCAACAAGGAGAAGGTATGAAGTCGAAAAATGGAAGTGCTAGTGAAGCGAATACATCTTCAAGGCGAACCCTTTTAAAGGCAACTGCGTTATCTGCTGCTGCACTTTCCTTAACTAATACCTCTGCCGCGCTTCAAACAAAAACGGGTAATCCACAAAGATTGGATGAGCTTATTCAAGGTAATCAAACAATTGCCCGAGCTAGACAAATAGCGTTAGATATTCTTAAACCTACAGCTAAACAATTGGAGCACGGCTTAAAGCTTCATGCTGAATCATTGGTGTTTGATGGCTACGCATTTTCGCCCAGAACATCAACTGATCCCGTGATTATTGCAAAAATGAATGAAGAGGGCGCTTCGGAAGTTGAGCTTCAAGATGCTACTGAAGATATGGGGATGACCCGGGCTGTAACAAATCTGCGAGAGCGCGAAGAGTTCATGATGGCGTTTCGTGCATCAGGAGTTACTTGTATTTATCAAAATGCAGGAGAAGAGTGCCAGCATCCACAACGGTTGATAAAAAGGCTTGCTCGTTTTACTTTTCTAACCGACATGCTTAAACCGTTTCTTACTAAGGCCACAACTCCGAATGATATTGATCTTGTGAAAAAGGGTGGAGGGCATTGCCTTTACTTAACAGGCAATGGTGTGCCTTTGCCTCAAGATTGGATTTCTGTTGAGGAAGAGTTACGCAACATTCGTGTTTTTTTTCAACTTGGCATCCGTATGATGCATGTGACATATCAGCGACGTAACATGTTGGGCGATGGTTGTGCCGAAACTGCGAATGGTGGATTGAGTGATTTTGGTAGGCAGGCAATTGCTGAAATGAACAGGCAGGGGGTATTGGTCGATATTGCGCACTCTGGCTGGCAGACTAGTCTTGAAGCTGCAAAGGTAAGTACTAAACCCGTTGTTGCAAGCCATACAACAGCGGCAGGATTGCATCATCATATTCGCAGTAAGCCTGATGAAGTGCTGAAGGCGCTTGCAGATTCTGGCGGATATGCTGGTATTTGTTGTATTTCTCAGTTTCTTGGAGCCAAGTGCGATATAAATGCGTTTCTTGATCACATTGATTATGTGGTTAAAAAAATTGGAATCGATCATGTCGCAATTGGTACGGATGTTGCTTATTCCTCTAGGCCGAATGGTAATAATTCAATAAAGCTGCCTCCCCGAAGGAAGTCCAGAGCTCGTTTTGCTTCTCTATGGCCTAAAGAAACTTTAACTGCAACAGAATCTGCAAGAGAAAGTATCGCCTGGACAAACTGGCCCTTATTTACTGTCGGGCTTGTTCAGCGGGGCTATCGTGATGATGATGTTAAAAAAATTATTGGTGGTAATGTGATGCGGGTCGCGAAAGCTGTTTTTCCCACCTATCCACCTTTGGCCTAAATGTAATTTATAACTCTACGAAAGTTGGTAATGGACCTTAACCTTAAACATAAAGTCGCAGTGGTGACTGGCGGTGCAAGTGGCATTGGTTTAGCCACCGCTAGGCTTTTTGCTACTGAAGGCGCTAATTTGTTCCTTTGGGATCGTGCTGAAAGTGTCGTTTCTGTTGCTCAAGATTTAAGCAAAGAGTTTGGTGTCAAAGTTGCCGGGATCAAAGTTGATGTAACAGATTCGGCGTCTGTGCAGGATGCTTTGAAAAACACCTTGGTTGTTTTTAACCGGGTTGATCATCTGGTACATTGCGCAGCTATTGGGTCTGGAAAATTCGGTTTCCCTTTCACTAATCTGGAACCATCTGACTGGAACAAAGTTTTGAATGTTAACATCATGGGCATGGTAAACATTGCCCATGCAATTGCTCCGGTGATGATAAATCAAAAAGAGGGAACCATGGTTTTTATTGCTTCCGTAGCAGGGCAGATGGGTTCCCAGACTGATCCCCCCTACAGTGCATCGAAAGCTGCCAATATTAACTTTTCCCAATGCCTTGCAAAAGATCTTGCCCCACACCAAATTAGGGTAAATACCGTTTGCCCTGGCATGGTTCAAACACCTCTAAACCAATCTGTTTGGAAAGCTTGGCATGATCAGGCTTCCCCTATTGATAGGCTTGGTTATGAAGAATGGTCCCAAAAAAAAATAAATGCGATTGTTCCGCTGGGCAAATGGCAGACGGTTGATGCCATTGCCGATATGATTGTTTTTCTGTCTTCTTGCAGGGCAGGGCATGTTACAGGGCAAACTATCAATGTAGACGGTGGCTTTGTCATGCATTCTTGATTAATTTCTATAGTTTCACTGTTGTTATTTTCGCACCAAGGGTATACTTTATAGGTAAGTATTCTTTTAAAAGGATTATCTATGACACGAATGGGAAAAGAGTTAAGTTTGGTATTGGTAGGGGCAACGATGCTTACTGGCGGTTATTTTTATTTCCGCGAAGATGATCACGCTGCAGATTCTTATACCAATGATACCAATCATAATCACTCCAGCGCTCATCCTTTGTTTATTCCGATTATGGGGCGTGGTTCTAGTACGAATGGTGGAGGTGGTGCATCCCGGACTTCAGGAAGCATTACTCGGGGTGGTTTTGGTTCTACCGTTTCTGCTCATTCTTCAGGAAGCTGAAAATGCAGCGGTTGACTCACACTCCAAGAAAAAACTGGCAAACTGCAGTAGAGAAATATGGGTTGCACTTTCATACGACTGATGGTCAACTTTATTGGGATGAATCAGCCTCTTATCACTTCTCCTCTTTTGAAATTGATACACTTGAATTTGCTACTAATTCACTTCATCAAATGTGCATGGAAACCGTGCAGCAGATTATTGATGACCGCCTTTTTCGATTGTTTCTTATTCCCGATCACTTTGAAGATTATGTTATCAAGTCTTGGGAAGAAGATCAGTTCTCCCTTTATGGTAGGTTTGATTTGGCTTACGATGGATTTAATCCCCCTAAGCTTTTAGAATATAATGCAGATACTCCAACATCTCTTTTAGAGGCTGCAGTTATCCAGTGGTACTGGCTTAAAGATCTGGATGATCGAGGCGATCAGTTTAATAGCATTCATGAAAGGTTGATCGAGGGTTGGAAGAAAATAGCACTTAAATCATCAAATAGCTTGCATTTTTGTGCAACGGAGTCCGTTGTCGAGGATTATGTCACGGTGGAATACTTGCGGGATACCGCAATCCAGGCTGGAATCAAAACCAATTATCTTGATATTCAGCAGGTGGGTTGGGATAGGGCCAAAAATACCTTCGTTGATGTACCAGGGAACCCGATCCAAAATTGTTTTAAACTTTATCCTTGGGAATGGATGATGCGGGAGGAATTTGCCCGCAATATTCCCAAAGGGAAAACCCAGTGGATTGAACCCGCATGGAAGATGCTTCTTAGCTCTAAATCGATTTTGCCTTTACTTTATGAGCGCTATCCAGATAGCCCTTTTATTCTTCCTGCAAGTTATGAGCCTCTTGATGTTGCTAATCAGGTTCGTAAGCCGATTTATGGTAGGGAAGGTGCAAATATTCAAGTAATCATTGACGGTAAGGTTGTTTCTGAAACTCCGGGGCCCTATAGCCAAGGGCCTTTTGTTTATCAGCAGCTTGCGCCCCTGAAGCAATTTGATGGGTTTTATCCTGTGATTGGCAGTTGGGTTATTGATGGCGAATCCGCAGGAATTGGGATTAGGGAAGAAAATTCTATTATCACAAAAAACACCAGTAGATTTGTACCCCACCAGTTAAGTAATTAAATTTATTTCTAGGGGATTTTTCATGGACGCCATTCTTAACGAGATTCTTATATCTGCTAATGTTATGATTCTGTTTGTCCTCTTCTGCGCTGGGGTAATCGGATTTCTTTGTATGCGATTTGTCACAAAAGGTTCAAAAACTTTTATTTTTGAAGAACTAAATAAACCATCAAAAGATTATCTGTTAGCTATTGGTAGGAATAAGGGTGATGGTTTTCCAGGAGTTTATATTTTTATTTATAATTATAACTCTTGGTGGGCTTTTTTATGTACCGGAATTGTTTTTCTGGGTGGTATTCCATTTGTCAATTGGTTGGATACCTTTGCAGAGCCAAAAGCTCAAGCAATGTTGCAAACAGCTTTATTTCTTGTGGGCGGGTGGTTCGTGATGCTTTGGTTTCTTCGTAAAGGTTATTTTTCAACTGCATCAAATCTTAGTTCTTTTATTTTTGTTGATGAGAAATATTATTGGAATTGGAGCCACTATTCAGTGGATGTGATTAACATTGAAAATATCAAATTTTTTGAATGCGTCCGTAACGATGCTTATCAAACTTATGATTTTCATTTGGAATCTGATCATGGTTTAGTGAAAATGTCAATTTCAAAAAGGGATGAAGAGTCCGCCTCTCAACTTTACAGTCTCCTATCTTATAAATATGAAAAAAACAAGGAACTTAATGAAGGTCACTTCCCGGAAAGAAAATGGAAATGGCTCTATGTTTTGACCTTTGGAAACCCTAAACATCTGAAGCCTGTTGATGGTGATGACGGATTTGTTCTTGATGAATCTTTCAAGGATCTTTCTTCTGAAGGGGTTCCTCGTCCGTTTAAGGTAAGAAATGAAAAGGTGCGGATCCTAAACTATGGTTTATCTGTCTTGGTTTTAGGGTTTGTATTCTTTTCGTTTTTTCAAATTGATATCTTTGTTAGAGATGGTCAGATTTGGGAATCTATTCAGACCATTAATTCAGATGAAAAAGTTTATTGGCTTAGAATATATTTAAGAGACCCTCGTAATACCCGCTATCGCGATGTAGCTGTTAAACAACTAGGTTTAAAATATGAAAATATTTTCAATAAAATTGGAAAGTCACAAAACATCGTTGATAGAGATGATAAGGGTAATGTTGATTTTATTTCAAAACAAATTCCTGCCATCGACCCAAGAAATCCCAATTTGCACATGATTATTCCTAAGGTAAAGCTGATTTCAGTGCCTGATCCCAAGTTGATCGAAGGATTGCAATCTATAATTTTTTCTAAAATGCTGGATCTTCAAGAACCTTTTCTAAAATTGAGTGTTATCCCTAGTGATCCTGCATCTGTTGATGTGAGCAAATTTATTGGCTCTATAACCGATGCTTACATTCAATCGCTCGTTAGTGCCTTTGGAAGTGAATATTTTATTGTATCTAGTTCTCTTGATGGCCCTTGCCATATTAATATCGTTTACAGTTTTTTTGAGGAAAAGA
>QWPF01000155.1 GCA_003671255.1 Planctomycetota bacterium
GGGGATTGTTTTTTGCAAGGAAAAGATTGCCTGCGGTGTCTGCAAGAAGAAAGAAGTTTTTTTCTGGTGTTAAAGTAAAGGTTAGAGGAGGGGCTATAAAAAGAGGGGAAATCAGGGTCTTCCAGAGTAGTTTGTTTTTTTCAGAGTCGATCAATTGGGAGATGGTGGAATTGTTCGGAAGTTTCCCGGTGATGGCCCAGGCGTTTCTGGAAAGGGCCGGATCTTCAACCAGGGTGGGTTTTGATAATAGAGCCCCTGTTTGATGAAAAGGCGGTTTTGAACTCGCAAGTTTAAGCCCATCGCGCAGATTCCAGGCGAAAAGAAGCTTGCAAAAGTTGCCATTATAAAGAATATCGGCTTCGGTTTCATCGAAGGCAAGCACTTGTGAAGAGCCTTGTTTTTGCTTGAGCGATTCAAACAGAGTGGCAAGGGGTTTGTTTTGGTTTTTCTCATCGAAGAAAGGAATGAGGGGCGGCTTTGCAACTTCTTCGTTCCAAGCGAAGAAGGAAAGGTGTTGCGTTTGATCAAGAATGGCAAGTCTGTTTTGATAGGGCACGGGTGCGGGAATTATTCCCCCTCGAAAACTTAAAGAGTACATAGGCTCATTGATGTAATTATTTTGAGTTGTTGGAAGTGGGAAAACGCGAAGTTTTGTGATGGGCCCAGGTTCTTCGCTGCTGAGAAGAATATGGCTTGGTTCTTTTTGATTGTTTAAAAAGACAGGTATGGGAGAAGATATTAGGGTACCTAAAGCATGGTTTGAGGCAATGATACCTGTGCACTTTTTTGTTGCAAAATCAAGGCAGAGAATGTTACCTGGGTCTGCAGGAATGAAACCGAAGCTGGAGTCATGCGGTATACAAATGGGCTGAAGGAGGGATTGGCCCAGATTCCAGCGCCCAAGGATATTCCCACCTGCCAATTCCACTTCAACCAGAAAGCCTTCGAGACATGGTATCAAAGCAGTGTTGTGCCATAGGGTGATCCCCGCAAGGCATGTGCCACCCAGGCTCGTTTTCCAAAGGGTACTGCCTGATTTATCAAGGGCAGATAGGCTTATGCCATTATCTTCTAGAGTGATGAGCGTGGGTTCTGCACCTTGATTGGCAGAGAATACAAGGGGAGAGGATTGAACATCGCCACCAAGCCTTTTGACCCAAAGCACATTTCCCCGGGTTCGATCAAAGGCATAAAGGATACCTTGATTAACGGTTAAAATAGGAGTTTGAAGTTCTGGGCTCCAGTTGGGAGTTCGTAGGAATTGTTCAGCATGTTGGAAGTATTTCCAACCTTGGAGAGATTTTTGAGAGGGTTGCGGCTGCGTTTCTTGGAGGTTGTTTTTTTCGTAAACGATGGAGCGAAGGTGTCTGTTTTTTGAATTGTCGAGTGCGATCTTACAATCGGAGATGTTGTTGGACTTTGGATTTTGCAATAGTTCTTGTTCCATGAAATCTTGAATGGATTGAAAAACTAAGGGCGCGGGCTGGGCCTCTAACCGTTTCAGTCGTGCAAGGAAGCTTGCTTTTTCCTGCTCTTCAAGTTTCTGCTTGGCCAGTGCGCTTCTTTTTTCTGCTATCAAAGCCAATACCGCTTCAGTCTCGCCTTCGTCTTTCGGAATTTTCTTTTTCACATTGTATGCTTCAACTTCCACCCAGTCTAAAAGAGTTGGATCTGAAGCCGATTTTTCCAACAGCGCTTGCATCAACCCCAGGTATTGAATCCACGCAAAAGGCGAATGCTCTGAAGTTGTCAGCGGTTTAGCACGAAGCTTTTCAAAAGTCTCAGAAGGATTGTGCGATTCTGATTCCAACCCGTTTCTTAGAGATGCAACCTTCTCTAATAATAAATATTCTTGATGCCATGCACTTTGGGGATGAAGCGAAGCTAGTTCCTCAAACTTCACGGAAGCCAGCAGAAAGTTTTTATCTTGAAGTTGCTCTTGAGCGTAGTTGCGCTTCTTCTCTTCTGTTTCCAGTTTTGCAACATCGATGAATAGCCAAGCTGCAGTTAAGCCAAGCATTACGAGCACAAATAAACCAGAAGTGATCAAGAGGGGCGCAATAGATGAACTTTTGGCTCTCTGATGAGTTGGCGTTATATCCACGGAAGTTGTTGCGCTTAAGTTGATCGTTTCATCAGAGGGCAGAATGCTTGTCTCGCCATTTTCTGTTTCGGGCTCGTTTAGGTTGAGAGTGGTATTTACCTGTACCGGCGGTTCATGATCTCTAAAAATGGTAACCTTGGGAGCGGTGGTATTTACAGGGGGCAAGCCTGCAAGCTTGGTAACTCGGGGAGTGATACTTTTAGGGGTGGAACCCAGCCGAGTGGTTTGCGGGTCAACATCTTCTTTAATCGGTTCGTAAAAAAACCATTCCCCACAAGTGCATTCATGGTAATGCGCTTGCTGCGGATACTTAAGCCTGATGCGTACCCCGCAAGCAGGGCAATTGGTTTTCTTAGGGTATTTCGTCATGCAGCACCAAAGACTAGCAGCTTGTAAACTTTTATTTTACACTAGACACTTAAAGATTACATCTTATTTAGATTGGATAATAGTATGCCACACGATGTTATTTTAACAGAAGCAGAACGGGAAACCGCCTTGACCACCCCATCAGATGCCTTGATTAGGCAGATGAAAGGGATGGCAGGCACGCTGATGATAGTCGGGGCGGGGGGCAAGATGGGGCCGACGCTTGCGGTTTTGGCTGCCCGGGCGGTTGCAGCTTCAGGCTCTAAGCTAAAGATTATTGCAGTCAGTCGCTTTTCAGATCCCGCACAAAAAGAATGGCTTCAAGCTCGCAATATCTCAACCATCTCTGCAGATCTTTTGGATGATGGGGATGTCAAAGAATTACCCGATGCGGATTTTGTAGTATCTCTTGCGGGCAAGAAGTTTGGAACCTCGGTTGACCCTTCAGAAACCTGGGCGGTCAATTGCCTTGCAAGCGCCTCGGTGTGCAAACGCTTTCGGGAATCAAGCATCGTTGCGCTTTCCACAGGCAATGTCTACCCTGTTGCGCCTTTAAATTCTGGTGGTTCCAACGAAGATGATGCATTGATTGCAACTGGGGAATACTCTGCTGCAGCCATTGGTAGAGAAAGGGTGCTGCAATATTTTGCAACTCATCAGGGGGTAAAGATTGCAATCGTCAGGCTTAATTATGCGGTGGATATGGTGTATGGGGTGCTGATGGATATTGGTCGGAAAGTTATGGAGGGCGAGCCAATTGATCTTCAGATGGGGTATTTGAACTGCATCTGGCAGGGTGATGCGAACGAAGCGGTGTTAAGGCTGCTACCGCATGTGCAAAGCCCTGCTAATGTTTATAATCTCAGCGGGCCGTTGTTATCTGTAAAAAAGATCGCACTTGAGTTTGGAGATCATCTTAAAATAGCTCCGCAGTTTTCGGGTGTTGAAAAGAATGGGGCTTTGCTTACCAACAGTAGCAAGTTAAATCGGTTGCTGGGCGAACCTACAACGCCTATTTCAACGGTGATCAAGTGGACTGCGCAGTGGCTTAAAAATAATGGCAGAAGTTTGGGAAAGCCCACCAAGTTTGAAGTTTCGGATGGCAAATATTAGGGGTTGTCGATGATCACCAGATTGTCGCGGTGGATTACTTCTTCGTAAGGAAGGATGCCTAGAAGTTCGATGATTTTGTCGGACTTTTTCCCTGCGATTTTTGCGATATCCGTGGCGGAATAATTTGAAAGCCCCCTGCCAAACTCTTCGCCTTCCAGATTACAAAGCGAGACGACCGCACCTTTATGGAAGGTGCCACTTACGCCTGCAACGCCTATGGGCAGCAGGCTTTTGCCCTTGGAAGAAAGTGCAACAAGTGCCCCAGCATCGAGGATAATTTTTCCTTGCGGGCGGGCGGCCCATCCCAGCCAGCGCTTCCAGGCGGTCATGTTTTGTTCTGCTGCAAGAAACAAAGTGCCTACCAGTTCCCCCGCAAAGATGCTGTCAAGTACTCCGGGGATGGATCCATTCGCCATGATTACTGATTCGCCCGCCATGGTTGCAAGCCTTGCAGCTTTGAGTTTGCTTTTCATGCCACCAGAACCGAGGCTGCTTTTCGTCACCCCTGCTTTTTCAAGAACATCCTTGTTGATTTGTTTAACCGTGTGAACCAAAGAGGCGGTGGGGTCAATGTTAGGATCTGCAGAATATAAGCCATCAACCACGGTGAGAAGTATGAGTAGCGGTGCCTGAATTAAATTGGTGACCAGTGCAGCGAGGGTATCGTTATCGCCAAAGCGGATTTCTGCAACACTGATAGTATCGTTTTCATTAATGATGGGCAGGCAGTTGGATTCAAACAAAGTAAGGATGGTATTACGCACATTGAGATATCGGGTGCGGTTGTCAAAATCGCCTGCGGTAAGGAGTATCTGTGCGGTGGGGATGCCGTAGCGTGCAAGCGAATCTTCGTAGGCACGCATTAGGAAGGATTGGCCAACTGCAGCGCAGGCTTGAAGATGCCTGAGGTCGGTGGGTCGTTGTTTAAGGCCAAGGCGGCCCATGCCCGCACCGATGGCGCCCGAGCTTACAAGGGCGACTTTTTTCCCTGCTTGTTTCAGCCTGAAAATCTGGTCTGCAAGGCTGTGAACTTGGTTGGGCTCGAGGGTGCCATCGGCTCGGGTTAAAACATTGGTTCCAACCTTGATCACGATGGTTTCTGCGTTCTTCAGAATTTCTTTGCGCTCAGCATCCATATTGGTTGATTCGGGAGAGCCCGGCTTTCAAAGTATTTTCAGTATTTATGAAACTAAACAACCACTGACCTCGTCTAATATATGAGTTAAAAAGCGAGTGTCAGGTTTGACCTTTACGCTTGGAACGATTATACTTGGTTATCGCCTTGGTTTGGAGAGTCTGGGTTTTTATAAATCGGATGTGCTTTTTTCCTACTTGACGGAGATTTTGCATGAACCTCCGTTTACCTCTGATCCCAATGATACTTGCATTGGTTGGTACTCTTTTTACTTCAACTTCACTTTTTGCCTTTGATTCAGAAGAAGATCTTCGCCTGTTGGAAAAAGCCCGAAAAAGCGAAGCCTCGGGTGCCTATTCCCGTGCCGCCAACTTCTATGCGGAATACCTCCGTAAAAATAGAGATGATCTGGAAGCCAGGGATTCCTTTAATCGCATCAGCAGAATTCAACAACAGCAGGTTCGCCTTCAAGATGAACAATACCGAAAAATCGTGGTCGCTCTTCGCCCTAGCCAAGTGATCGACCTTTGCATTTATATTGCAGAGGTGCTGGGCTCAAACTATGTTGAAGCAGATCGTGCCCGCCCTGAAATCCTTTTTCAGTATGCAACTGAAGAGGTTCTTCTTCTGCTTAGAACACCTAAACTCTTAACTCCAATTCTGGGAACCCTAAACCCTGAAGCTGCAAAAACAATCGAGCAACGCATTCTACAGCTCCGCAAGCAGCCCATCCAAAACCTTGCTGAATTACGCGAAACTCTTATCGAATTAGCAGGCGAAGTGCGTAACTCCGGCTGGTCTGAAAACACCACCCGCGCCTGTAACCTTATCATCCTTGAATGTGCTCATGGCGCATGCCATGGGCTTGATCAATTCACCCTTTTATTCACCCCTTCCCAAAAAGTTGCAATCGACTCTGCTTCTGCAGGTAGGCAATCTGGCATTGGTTTATCTTTGGTGCCTTCCGGCTCTTACTATGAAGTTTCTCGAATCATCCCAGGCAGCACCGCTGAAGAAGCTGGTATCCTTAAAGGCGATTTGGTCATTTCCCTTCAGGGTATTCCCGCTGCAATGATTTCTCCCGCACAAACTCATGCACTGCTCACCATTCAAGCAGGCCAAGAAATCGAATTGCAAGTTCAACCCCAAGGCATGAGCACCATCACCGACCTTAAGCTTCGTAGTCGAATGCTCCTCATTCCCAGCGTTGATTGGGAAGTGCTAAACCCCATGAATGCCGACCCCATTGGCATCGTTCGCATTTCCTCTTTTAGAGGTTCCACCACCAATGAATTCCGCGAAGCTTTAGCTCGTTTGCAAACTCTTGGTATCCGTGGCCTTCTTCTCGATCTTCGGGGGAACCCAGGCGGTGCTTTTAAATCCGCCCTTAGCTCTGCAGATCTTTTTCTTGAAGGCGGCACCATTGTTCATGCTGAAGGGCAGGTTAAAGAATTTAACAAGTCTTTCACTTCGAACGGGCAAAATCCTTTTATACTTCCCACCGTTATCATGGTTGATGAAGATACCGCAAGCAGTGCCGAGATTCTTGCAGGCGCTCTGCAACTTAATGGTAAAGCCAAAATCGTTGGCAATCGCACTCGCGGGAAGGGTTCTGTTCAGTGCCTGATTCCGATTGATAAAGCCCCTTGGGATAAACTTCCTGGAGGTGTCCAGTTAACCGTTGCAAAGCTTCGACTTCCCACCGGCCAAACCTTTGAACGCGGCCTTTCTCCAGATGTAAAAGTCGAAGGCGATGCCAATGCAGTCTTCACCGCTGCTAAACTTGAACTGCTACGCCAGCTTGGCAAAATGAACGACCCTAACCCCTAGTGTCAAAAGATTCTTAACTCCCCGCCTTCGCTTCCCTTTGTCTGAATTA
>QWPF01000156.1 GCA_003671255.1 Planctomycetota bacterium
ATTGGGTTCAAGAGCAGATGCAAGAAAGGAAATAGGCTGAATGAACAGCCCTAGGTCCGTAAGCATGGGATCATTCAAACATTTAGATTTAGAAATGGGCCAAGTTTTCTGATCCGCCAACAGGGAAAGAATTCTAGTTCTTAATACCGAGATGATTTGAGTATTTAGATCAAAGGCCAGAGTTTGTAATACTTCTTTTTGTGATTGCGGGAAATTTGCTGGGGCCAAATCATTGCGCCAGTTGGGTAATTCTTTACTGAGTCTCAGCAACATCTTTGTAGGCAGATCTGTTTTGAATAGAAAATCTTGCAGCAGAGTATCACCGGGAATGGATAGGTAATGAAGAGCTGATTGAAGGATGCGGATTTTTTGGCGATTACGATGATCTGCGAGCCTCATTTCGAGAATTTCCGGTATGTGGGTTGCAAGCGCAATAGATGAAGAATCCGGCCAAGCATCTGTCAGAAAAGCGTCTGCGTTTTCCTGCCAAGGTTTCCAATCAAAATCCTTGAGTTTTTGTTTATCAGAAAAGAGTGAAAGGCTGTTGAAAGCATCATTTCGTTTATTGAAATCAGATTGAAAAGTATGTAAATCGTTAAGAAGTTGCTGGTTAAAATTTTCTTTATTGAGAAGAAAAACATAAGCTTCGGTGGTTTCCCATTTTTTGGGGAAACGATCTTTCAACTGAGTGATTTTTAGCAAGGTGGTTTGGGTTTCTGCGATCGAGACAACCTTGAATGTCGCAGGAATTGTTAAAAGTGCATCGAACCTATCAAGATAATTTTTAATCTCATTGCGCCTTGAAATCAAATACATCGAAAGATCCAAAGGCAGAAAGTAAAAATCGGGATGAGAATTCAGATTATCGAATAGAACAAGTCGATCTTTGAGTTTTGGAACTGGCCCTAAAAGCCTGAGATAAATATCTGAAGGATCGTTGGTTTTTAGTTTTTCGACTTGGGCCTCGAGTTCGCCAGCGGGTAGAAAAACCCTAGCACCCTTAAGCCCAAGAAAAAGAAGTACGAACATCAACACCACCGTTGCCCAACCAAGAAAAGATCCGGTTGCAGTTTTTTTCGATTGATACTGCGTTGCGATATCCAGGCAATTATCGGGTTCAAAACTGTTGATTATGTTAATTGAACCCAAGCCATGATTGTTGGCAATCAGCAATTTAGTCTCAGAATTGTGAAATACAGGAAAGCTCTCTGGCAGTAATCTTCTGCCCAGCATTTCTCGCAATAGCACCAACATTGTTGGCGTGGGTTCGCCTAAAAGAATCAGCCCATCACCATTGCTATATTCCAGCATTTTTATTCATTATTCATCCAGAGGAGCTGTTTCAACTCTAACATTTTTTTCTATAAGCAGGGTGCAAAGCGCTTCGCAGTCGGTTCCTGCATCATGCAAAATTATAATCAAGGGTGGTGATCGGTCAATTTGCGACATTGTATTTATGCTTGCCAGATTTTTAGCGTGAAAGAAAATCCACCGCAACCTTGTTGGCTTCCGCCCAGTTGCGAACCAATCGCACCCTGTTGGTATCGCGGTCTGGATCATCCACACCAATCACAAAATCAATTCGTTCAATCATCGAAGTTTTAAGGGTGCTGTTTAATAGGGTAAGCAAAGACTCGATATCGAAAAGCTCATCAGGTTTATCCGAAAGGTGGTAATATTTCTTTGGTTGATAATTGCCCTGCATCATTTTCTTTGCAGATTCATCAGTAAGCACCCTTAGATTGATGACAACCTTAGAGGGTTCATTTTTCTTAAGTTGATTATCTTTTTCGATCGGCGATTTAGCTACTTCTGGCGCAGAAGAATTGCTGTTATTAGAGCCATTGCTGGTGCCCCCGGGCCCACCAATACCATCGCCCCCGCCACTAAAAAGATAGATGAAGACGATCCACCCGCCTGCAAACCCGCCCAAAGTACGAAGGGAGAAACGGCTCCAGTTGGGGATGGGCTTTTTCGAGATTCTTTTATAAAGCAGGTTGGCAAGAAACACGCTTAGATAGGCACCGAGTGCGATGCCACCAAAGACTGCGAGGGGCCTTTCGGGATGACGGATTGCATCGGTGAATGCATTAGCCAGCACAGGGATAAACATTTCGCTCACCTTTTGGAAATGAAGCCTGGGAAATCGAAAGACCAAACGATGCCATTAAGCCAGCGCTCGTAATTTTCGCGCTGCCCTCTAGTGGGATAACTACTATCGAGATCCCTAGGGTAAAGTACCATGTAGAAAAGTTCCTTCCCTTTGGAGGATAACTTATCTTGGTTGATGAGGGAGGAAACATCGTCTTTATTTTTGAGAATACTTTTGTCAGGATTACGGAAGAAAAGATCGCCAGTTGTAGAATCAATTTCCAGGACTCTGGAAAACACACTGCCTTTGAAAGCCTCGGTGCGTTCTGCACGCAGCTTTTCGATTTCTTTAAGAAGCTGAGTGGTTGAATCTGCAATTTTTGGTTTTTCAATCGTATCAGTGTTCGTTTTCAAGGAAGAGTCAGGAGTATCTCCTTGCCCCACCATGGGAAGAAAAAGAAAGACACAAAAAAGCAAAATAAGCACATCAATGAGCGGGATGAAGAAGCGGGTTACGCTGCGTTTGGGTAATTGAATCATGAAGCCTTGTCCTCCTTTTTAGGGAGTACACCGCCTGCAAGTGCAACAATGAGGTCTCTTCCCGCCAAGACAAACCAAGCGGGAAGAATATTTACAAGCGCCATGAATATGCCGCTTCCTGTCGCAGTGATTGCAGGGCCATAAAGCTGGATGATTCGTTCAGGAGAAACAGGGCCATTAATGGAGCTGAAGGTTTGCAGAATACCTGCGACGGTGCCTAGTAATCCCAAAAGGGGGAACCATTCTGCAGCCTGAGAAAGATGGCTGATCCAGGAATCAGCGCGTTCATCAAAGCCATGATTTTTCCAAGTGAGAGCGCGCCAAGCAAAGAGAGTCTGCAAGACAAAAAGAAAAGAGCCAAAGGCAAGAATCAATTGATCGAGCCTAGTGATGCTCTCGAGATAAAAATCGCGTGCCGCTGTGGGAAGCGAAGCCAGCACAGCAAAGCTTGCTGCAGCGGGAAGAATAGCAAGCAGAAGTGGAAGGCACCAAACTGCAAGAAATCTTCGAAACATTGCTACACCTTTCAGAGTGAGGCAGTACGGTTTGCCAAGTAGGTGGGAAGGGCCTGCGGATTACCTTCGCGATCGATGCAAGCAAGGGTCGAAGAGCCTTCAGCAAGCAGCTTGGATTCGCAATAAAGTTCGTAGCGGTGTTCGATGCGAACGCCTGTAGTTCTCTCCACGATGGTACGAAGAATAAGAACATCATCGTATCTTGCGGGTCGTTTATATTTTACTTCGATGCGGGCAAGTACCAGAAGGTAGCCTTCATCTTCAACATCTTTGTAGGTACGGCCCATGGCGCGGAGTAATTCGATGCGCCCCTGTTCAAAATAGACCAGATAATTGGCATGATGAAGAAGGCCCATGCGATCGGTTTCGGCATAGCGAACGCGGATTTCGATATCACCAAAGACTGTGCCAATTGCAGGAACAGGCAGTACTTGGGTCATTGGATTCTGCCAATGCGATTGAAAGGCCAGTAGATGAGAACAGCCCTGCCCATCATAAGGTTATCAGGGACAAGGCCCCACGAACGGCCATCAGAACTTTGCGGACTGTTATCGCCCAGGCAGAGGTAATGGCCTGGTTGAACATAAAGAGTCTTAATAGGAGGATTTAACAGTCCCTTCCAAGAATCTGGTGTAGGCAGCCCGGGGCGAATCGCAATGGGTTCGGTCCAATCTTGAACAGAAACATCTGGGGTGCTGGGGTTGATGCGTGCAGTGTAATAGGTGTCACGATGAATTTTAAGTTCACTTACAGAAAGGGTAGTTCCAGAAGTGCCAATGCTTGCGGGTTCGAGATCATTTTCTAGCGTGGGGCCATGAACCTTGCTGGGTTTGTAATCAACACCATCGTTGAACAACAGTTTGCCATCGATCCAAACAATAAGCCTGCAATCGACATTGGCGAAGCGAATAAAGTGCGAACCCGAGCTTAAACGATTAGAAGAGTTTTCAGCAAGTACTTCGGTTTTATCTTTGGTGATTCTTTGAAGAGTGCAAGTACCCGATTCAAGGTTCCATACCGCTCTAAAACGATCAACACCCTTGGAAAGCTCTAAAGTGAGCCGCCCTTCCTGCTTTTTAATATTGAACTGACCCTCTAAAGTGAGGTCGCTGACCCAGTTGTCGCCATAGCCCGGGCGATGCGTATCGTGGTAGGCGGTGTTATAGCCCATGACATCGGTGATGAGCTGCCTGCGGGAATCATTGTTACGAAGAATATGGCTGTATCTAAGCCAAGAAGTGGTTTTTTCTGATTCGGTAGAGCTGACATAAACCGAAGGAGAAACCTCGTTCCAGTTAGGTTTGAGAGCTTGCCAGCGTTTAAGAGTGGGAAGATCAGTCGAGCGGTGTTCATCATCATAAACGATCCTGCGCATGGAAAGCACCGAGCTGGGTTTCTTGCGAATGATTTCAAACTTATCGGTATCGATGAAAGAGTCACGAGCTTCGTTTTCGTGCATGAATTCCCACATCCAAAGATCTGCATTATCTTTAGGATTAGAGATTGGAGGCGGAAGTGTATTGGGAGGAAGGCGATAAAGCTTGCCCGCCTGAATTGCAATAGTTTCACCAGGCAGGCCGATCAGCCTTTTGATGTAATTCATGGGCACATGATTGCGCTGCGGGCCAGAGGCTGGGAAGCGCGCGGAAAATTCATTCGGGTTGCTGTTGCCTGGATACTTGAAAACAACCACATCCAAACGCTCTGGGCCCTTATTGGGAAGATCGTAGAGATACTTTGCAACCAAAACACGATCACCTGTGGATGGGCCGGGGTCTGAAACCGAAGATTCTCCGGGGAAAGGTTCTTCGTTAGATCTAAGCAATTTGATATTGAGCAAACAATTCGGGCAGGTCGCGGTGCTTACAGACATCACACCTGCACCGGGTATTTGCTCGACTTCACTAGAGCAATTGACTGGGAAGCGATGCTTACATGAAGGACAGATGATTTGCTTTTGATAGCCAAAGAGCGTTTCCGCCATCGAACCGGTGGGGATGACAAAAGCTTCTGCGATAAAAGATTTGAGCACCAAAACCAGAACGACAACAAAAACAATTGTTTCAAGAAGTTCGCGCACGCCATCATTTTTTGCAGCTAAAGGCTTTGTGGAAGCTATTACTGGAGGAAATCCAGACCGTTCAACTTGGGGATCAAACGAAGCCGACTCCATTTCAGAGACCGGTGCTGTTTCTGAAATCACAGGAACAGACGCAACTTCTTCGCTTAAAATCTTGATTTCCTCGATAGGCGAGGTCGAACCCGGCTCGGAAAAGGGAGTTGGATTATCTGGTTGCGCCATTGGGTACCTTGGGGTTAATCATCGGATTCAAGGACAGCAAGGAATGCCTCCTGTGGCAATTCTACCTGCCCTACCTGCTTCATGCGTTTCTTACCTTCAGCCTGCTTGGCCCAAAGCTTACGCTTGCGGGAGATATCGCCACCATAACATTTCGCAGTAACATCTTTCTTAAGTGCAGCAATACTTTCTCTGGCAATGATTCTACTGCCCACCGCGGCCTGAAGCACAACTTCAAACATATGCCTGTCGATTTCTTCACGCAACTTCTTAAGCAACTTCCTACCACGCCTGTCTGCAGTAGAACGATGCACAATCGTTGAAAGCGCATCCACCCTGTTATGATGAACCAATACATCCAACCGAACCAAGTCTGCAGCACGATAAGCAAGGAATTCATAATCCATGGTGCCATATCCATGGGTCACCGATTTAAGCCTGTCGTAAAGATCATAAATGACCTCTGCGAGAGGCATTTCGTAAACCAAAATGGCACGCGCAGTGCTAAGGTATTCGGTACGCAGGTAAATGCCTCTGCGCTCTGCACACATCTGCATCAAATCGCCGATGTTGCCGGAGGGAACCAAGAAGCTGATTTTTACGAAGGGTTCGCGGAACTCTTCGATCTGGCCATCGACTGGAACCTTCGAGGGATTGTCGATGACAATAACTTCGCCACTACGGTTTAGTATTTCGTAGGTAACATTGGGTGCGGTCTGAACGACATCGAGCTGGCTTTCGCGCTCCAACCTTTGTTGAATGATTTCGCGGTGCAACATCCCAAGGAAGCCACATCGAAAACCAAACCCCAAGCCTTCACTCACTTCAGGTGAATAACTAAAGCTGGCATCGTTAAGCCTAAGCTTCATAAGAGCTTCACGAAGTTCTTCGAAATTATCGTTATTAGTCGGATACAAACCACTGAAGACCATAGGCTGGGGTTCTTTATAACCGGGAAGAGCGGTTTCAGTAGGCCTGTTGGATTCGGTTACAGTATCCCCAATATGAACATCATCCAGCTTGCGCACCTGCGCCATAAAGAATCCCACCTGCCCGGGCCCAAGCACATCACAAGGGGTTGGGGTTGGCCTAAACTGGCCCATCTCT
>QWPF01000157.1 GCA_003671255.1 Planctomycetota bacterium
GATGGCACATCTGAAGATTTAAGGCGCAAGAAAATGAATGCCCATAACCCCAAGTATGTGCTTAGAAATTATCTTGCCCAATTAGCGATTGATAAAGCTGCAGAGGGTGATTTTTCGAAGGTGAATGAATTGCTTGAGGTGTTACGCAAGCCTTATGATGAGCAGCAAGATAAAGAGATTTATGCAGCAAAACGCCCTGAGTGGGCTAGGCATCGGGCGGGTTGTTCCATGCTTTCATGTAGTTCGTAAAAGTTTTAGTCGGCATATTCTTAGGGTAGAAGATGTGAATGTAGGAGATTCAAAATGAAACTGAAGTTTTTGATGTTGGTCTGTTTGATTTTCTCTTCAATGCAACGATTGCAGGGCGCAGAGACTTTAAAAATCGATGTTGCGGGCATTGATCGCGAGCGAATCATAAAAGCTGCTGCTCTCGCTATGAAACTTGAGCCCGTCACGATAACATCTTTCCCTGCAAAACTCAGCGAGGGGGGTATCAATGATTTTTACTCCAATGGCGATTACTGGTGGCCCAACCCTAAAAAGCCCAACGGGCTTCCCTACATCAAGAAGGATGGCGAAACCAACCCAGAGAATTTTGGAAAGCACCGCCTTACGCTTAAGGCATTGCGCGATGGCGTAGCTGCACTTGCTGCAGCTTACAAGCTTACAGGCGATGAACGCTATGTCACCAAAGCTACAGAACTTCTTAAAGTTTTTTTCCTTGATGCTAAAACCCGCATGAACCCAGACCTTCAATATGCACAAGCCATTCCTGGTGTTTCGCCTGGCAGGGGGATAGGAATTATTGATGCATTGCATTTGATAGAAATTCCTTTGGCAGTTAAAACCCTCGAGAATTCGAAGTCCTTTCCCAAAGAGAGTGGAGCTGAACTTAGGCTGTGGTTCGGGAAATTAGCCAATTGGATGGTTGATTCTAAGAATGGTAAAGAGGAAGCTACTGCCAAGAATAATCATGCGGTTGCTTTTTATCTTCAACTTGCTGTTTATGCAGACTTTGTAAACGATGCTGAAAAGCTGAAAGAGTGTCGAAGGCAGTATAAGGAAATTTTCATTGGCAAACAGATGGCTGCTGATGGTGGGTTCCCTCTCGAGCTTTCGCGTACCAAGCCTTATGGCTATTCGATTTTCCAGTTGGACAACATGGCAACGCTTTGTCAGGTGTTGTCAACGAAGGAAGATAATTTGTGGAACTTTAAGGCTTCGGATAATCGTGGTATTAGTTTGGGTTTAGTGTTTCTTTATCCTTATTTAGAAGATAAGCTGAAGTGGAAGTTGAAGCCTGATGTTCAGGCATGGGAAGGATGGCCTGCGCGACAACCCGCCTTACTTTTCGCAGGCGTTGCACTTGGTGAGCAGCGGTATCTCGATTTATGGAAGAGATTGCCTGCTGATCCAACCGATGCAGAGGTGCAGCGAAATATTGCAATAACCCAACCTTTACTTTGGATGAAATAATATAAGTAAGACCATGCTGAAAAGATATTTACTTGCGTTGGCGTATTTATTTAGGGGAGCACATGGCAAAGAGTAGAAAACGAATTCTGGTGATGATTACAGCGATGGTGCTGGTTTGCACTTTTGTATTGGGCCAAGAAAAGTCCCCTTTGCCCACGAAGAATACGAAGCTAAAGGTTCTTGTTTATTCCAATACTGCATTCTATCGACATCCGGAAATTCCAAAGATCAATCGATGGCTGGTTCTTTTGGGAAATGAAAACGGCATCGAAGCGGATGTTACCGAACATTGGAAAGACTTGGGCCCTGCAGAGCTTGCCAGTTATGATGTGCTGGTTTTGAATAATGCCAACGAGTTGGATAAGGTGATTCCTGAAGCACAAAGGAAGTCGGTTGAAGATTGGTTTTCCAAAGGTAAAAAGGGAATCGTGGGTATTCATGCTACTTTGGTTCATCAGACTAATTGGCCTTGGTTGCATCAACTTGGCGGATGCGATTTTAATAGTGATTCTCTTTTTCTAAAAGCAAAGGTGATCGTTGATCCGGCAGCAAAAAACCATCCCGCAGTTAAGGGTCAACCCCCAGAGTTTTTTTATCAGGCTGATTGGACTAACCATGATCGATCGGTTACCGGGCTCCCCGGATTCAAAGTTTTAATGCGTGTTGATGAATCTACCTACGATCCGGTGCGGGATTATTTCAAAACCCGCAATGGCAAAGCGATGGGTAAGGATCATCCGATTGCATGGACAAATGAACCACAAAGCGGTGGTAGGTTTTTCTACACCGAGTTGGGCCATGATCTGCCTTCGTTGAATACTGCTTTTGCAAGGCAGCATATTCTTGAGGGCATTAAATGGGCAGCAGGAAATTCGAAGTGAATTTCAACCTTTGATTTTGATACAGAGTTGTCAAGCAATAGTGTAATTACCCGCCCTTTACTTTGGATGAAATAACATGATTAGGAATAAGACCATGCTGAAAAGATGTTTACTTGCGTTGGCGTTTTTGTGTCAGGGATTGAATCTTCCCTTGCAGGCGCAGGAAGCTACAAAGACTGTGAAGGTGTTTATTTTGGCGGGGCAATCAAACATGGAGGGCAAAGCCCGAAATACTTTGCTGGATTATCAAGCTGCCAACGCTCCTACCAAAGAGCTTTTTACGCATTTGCGTAAAGATGATAAATGGATCACACGTGATGATGTCTTCATCAAGTTTTTGGAACGCAAGGGCCCACTCACCGTGGGTTATGGCTCCCCTGGTTGCACCGGCGTTGAGTTGGAATTCGGTACCATGATGGGAAATTATTATAACGAGCCTGTGATTTTGGTGAAAGCTGCTTGGGGTGGGCATTCCCTTTATAAACTCTTTCGTTCGCCCTCTGCTGGTTTCCCTGAAGCTATGCTTCAGAAAGAACTTGAGCAGGCTCGGGAGCGTGTAACTAAAAATAATGAGAAGAACAAAAAGACCGATCCTCTTCCTACCATGGAGGAAATCAAGAAAGACTATGGTTCTTCCTACCGCAACATGATGACTGAAGTTAAAACGGTCATGAATGATCATGCAGCGTTGTTTCCCGCATTGAAGGGTATGAAGCCTGAGTTGGCAGGCTTTGTTTGGTTCCAGGGCTTTAATGATATTTTCGGTGCTGAGAACGAATACGCTTCCAACATGAAGCATTTCATCAATGATGTGAGGAAGGATCTTAACTCACCAAAATTGCCTTTCGTGATTGGGGCGTTGGGCCAGAACGGATCAAAGCCCGCTACCGGAGGTATGTTGGTAGTTCGTGAAGCGCAACTTTCGATGAATGCTGTGCCTGAGTTTAAAGGCAACTTAAAGGCTTTTCCAGTTGATGTGTTGGTGGATAAAGCAGCGGAAGAAATGTTTCCCAACTGGCAGAAAAACCCTGCTTGGGCGAATACAGGTAGCGATCGGCCTTACCATTACTATGGCAGCGCAATTTGGTTTAACCGTATAGGTAAAGTAATGGGCGAAGCCATGCTTGAACTGGTCAAGGTTCCAAAATAAATAGTAAGTGTTTTACCATGAGAAATATAGTTCTGGTTTTTGTAGTTTTGTTGTTTTTGCAAACAGCCTTATTTGCTGCTGAGCCAAGGCCAAACATCCTTTTCATCGTTCTAGATGATCTTGGGTGGATGGATTTAAATTGTCAGGGCAATAAGAATTTAAACACTCCCCGGATTGATGCCTTGGCAAAACGGGGGGTTCGTTTTACCAGTGCATATTCAGCTTCTCCCGTTTGTTCGCCTACTCGTGGGGCGTTAATCACCGGGCTATGCCCTGCACGATTACATATCACGCAACATGGTAAGGATGGCCCGGGGTTTTGGCCGAAAGAGCGTTCTATACAACCTCCTCTTGCTGAACATGTTTTACCACTTAAATCTGTTACGATTGCTGAGCGGCTTAAAGAGGTTGGTTATGCAACGGGCTTCTTTGGGAAGTGGCATCTTTCTGGCGAAAGCGAAGCTAATAATCCAAATGCCGGGGGCCCTGGATTTTGGCCAGAGCATCAGGGGTTTGATATTAATGTTGGAGGTTGTGGCATAGGTGGCCCTCCCACTTATTTTGATCCTTATAGAATTTCCAACATTAAACCACGAAAGAAAGGGGAATACTTGACGGATAGACTTGCTGATGAAACCATTTCTTTCATGCAGGCGAATCAGGCAAAACCCATGTGCATTTGTTTGTGGACATACAATGTTCATTTCCCTTTCGAAGCCCCCGCAGATTTGATCGCCAAATTCAAAGGCAAAGAGGGCCCCGGACTTAAAAACCCAACCTATGCTGCTCAGATTGAAGCTACCGACCGGGCTATTGGCAGAGTAATCGACGAGATTGATCGCCTTCGACTTACTGATAACACTCTCGTTATTTTCACGAGCGATAACGGAGGATGGGAAGGTGCAACCGATAATCGGCCTTTGCGTTCCGGCAAGGGCGATCTTTATGAAGGTGGATTACGCGTACCTCTTATCATCTGCTGGCCCAACCTTGGCTTGCCTTTGGGATCTACCATTGATGCTCCTGTCATTAGTATGGATCTTGCTGCAACCATTATTGATGCTGCAAAGATAAAATTAAGACCGGGGGATTCGCTTGATGGCACATCATTGCGACCACTTTTACTCGGACAAAAACTTGATCGTGATTCCATTTACTTTCATTATCCGCATTACGCCTGGCATCGCTCTAATCGTCCGGGCGGGGCTATTCGCTCTGGCTCGTATAAATTTATCCGCCGTTATGATGATAATTCTCTGGAACTTTACGATCTATCAAACGACCTTGGTGAAAAGCAAAACCTAGTGCAACAAAAGCCGGTCTTAGCTGCCAAGTATGATAAACAATTGGCTGGTTGGCTTCAGGAAACCACAGCGCAAATGCCCACCCCTATAAAGTAACTCCGCTATAAATCCTACAGCGATGTTTATCCCTGCATCAAGCTTGATTCCTTCTTTTCTCATGTGTATTGAGATGCTATACTGCCTACCTGTTTGTTTTTCCTTCCTTTTGAGGTGTACCATGATTCGTTTCAATTCCGTTCTCGCCAGTGTTTTGTTTGTGGCTTTTTCCACTCCATCCCTTTTTGCACAACCCACTCCCGTGGTTCTCAAGAAAGATGATCGCATCGTCTTTTTGGGCGATTCTATTACAGCAGGTGGCAATGGTGGCAAAGGCTATATTCAAGTAATCCGCAATGAATTTGCTGAAAAGAAAAAAGACCTCGCTATTGAATGCATTGGTGCAGGTATCAGCGGTAACAAGGTTCCTAACTTGCAAAGCCGGGTTGATAAAGATGTTATTGCTAAGAAACCCACCATCGTTTTTATCTACATCGGCATCAATGATGTATGGCATGGCGAATCCGATCCTAAAAAAGGCACATTGCCCGAAGCTTTTGAAAGTGGCTTGAAAGAAGTGATTGGCAAATGCACCAAGGCAGGAGCACAAGTTATTGTTTGCACCCCTACCGTGATTGGTGAACTTCCAGGTGGGGCTAATAAGCTTGATACCCGGTTGGATGAATACGCTAACATCAGCCGTAAGGTTGCCAAGGAGTTGAATTTGAATCTTTGCGATTTACGCAAAGCATTCGCAGAGCATATTGCTTCGAATAACCCTGATAAAAAAGCTGCTGGGGTTCTTACCACCGATAGGGTGCATTTGAATGAAGCTGGCAATAAGTTGGTTGCAAATACCATGCTGAAGAGTTTGGGCCAGTAAGCTTCTTATGCGGTTATTGATGTTTATCACGGGAGGCAGGTATGATCACCTGACTCCCGTTTTTATTGGGCAAACCTCATCCTCCTCGGGTGTAACAATTTTTGCATCATCATCATGCTAGGAACCCAGCGGCATTACCATAAGATGATACTTTGGTATTATTGTTGCAAAACTAAAACCTCGAACACGAAGACTCGTTACTTATGCCAAGCTACAATCCACGCATCATTGAACCCAAATGGCAGACATTTTGGTTAAAGAATAAAACCTTCAAGACACCCGAAAAACCGACTGCTCAAAAATACTACATTCTTGATATGTTTCCCTACCCTAGTGGCGCAGGCTTGCATGTTGGCCATCCGGAAGGCTATACCGCAACTGATATTCTCGCACGGTATAAAAGAGCTCGGGGTTTTTCTGTTCTTCATCCCATGGGTTGGGATGCGTTTGGCCTGCCCGCAGAACAATATGCAATCGAAACAGGCACCCACCCCCGCATCACTACCGAAAAAAATATTAATAACTTCCGCAGGCAGATCCAATCCCTAGGCTTTAGCTATGATTGGGATCGGGAAGTTGATACCACCGATCCTTCCTACTACCGCTGGACTCAGTGGATTTTTCTTCTCCTCTTTGATACTTGGTACGATGCTTCTGCAAAAAAAGGCAGGCCCATCGCAGAGCTCCCCATCCCAGAAAATATTAAAAATCAGGGTGATGACGCTGTTCGCATGTATCGGGATAGTCAACGGCTTGCCTACCAGGCTGAAGTCCCCGTCAACTGGTGCTCAGCTTTAGGCACAGTGCTTGCCAACGAAG
>QWPF01000158.1 GCA_003671255.1 Planctomycetota bacterium
GTCGAGCATCGATATTGCCATCGGGCCATGCTCATCGCCATCGAGTTCAATATGTCGATTTAAGTAATAGGTAAGGATGGAATAGCTGACATTAAATTCTTCAGCAGTCTTGTCGAGAATTTTGAGGAAAAGATCAGGGAGAAGATCTTCCCTGCCTAGAGTGAAGGCTGCTGCAATGCAATGCAAGGCACCTGACTGCGCAAGTTTTACGGTTTGGGTTACAAAAGGAATGATAGAAGGAGGCGCATTCGATTTAAGCAAGGCTTCTTCAAAAGGAGTACCTGCGCGCAGTGATACAATAAACTCATCGATGGATTTCGTATCCGCATGAATTTCTTTCATGGCTTTGATATAAAGTTCAAAATGGCTTAGATAGCCGCCTATGCCATCTTCGTCGCTTTCTTCCCCAAGTACAATTTCGTTGATCAGCCTGCGTGTTAAGGGATCGGGCGAAGGTATCCAAGGTATTTCCATGCAAGTGAGTTTGATTTGGAGCGCTTTTAACAGTGATTGAAAATCCCAGACACACCATACATGGTGCTGCATGAAAATCGAGATGGTTTTGGGAGAATCAAGTAACTGGTAAAGCTTATGGTTTACTAGTTGGTGCCTTAGTGATTCCAATTGCGAGTCATTGTGCCAATTCATTCTGAATTCCAGCGAGAAAAGTTAGAGCCTACTATATCCATAATCAAACCTAGAGGTGGATTTCAAGGCTTGGGCGTAGATTTTTCGCGTATATAGGCAAATAAATCTGCTATATCCTGATCCGAAAGAGTATCCAAGATGTTTTCAGGCATGATCGATTTAGCTGAACTTGTCATAGTTTCAATTTTATCCTTTGCCAGAACCAAGCGTTGATTCTTGGCGTCGAGCAATGTAAGCGAGCTAGAGTTTTCTTCTGCGAGCAGCCCGGTGAGTGTTCTGCCATCTTTCGTCTCAATCACTTGTGCAATAAATTCAGGCCGGATGTGTGCATTCGGATCCACTATATGGGTGATGAGAGGAAGCAGCGATTGGCGGTCTGCAGTAGTTAAATCTGGCCCTACTTTATTACCCTGGCCAAAAAGCATATGGCAGTTGGCGCATTGCTTTTGGAAATGCAGCTTACCTTTATCGATATCGGGCTTGGTGCGACTGATGATAAGGTTTACATAACTGATGCGGGCAATTTTTTCGCCGGGGCTCGGGGGTGAGACCTTGCCATAATGCTTCGTAAGAAGCCCAATAAGCTTTTCTTGTTTGTGCGAAGCCATGGTGCGTGCAAGATCGATGCTGATATCGGTTTTGGGAATTTTCATCGTATCAACTTGCTGCATCAAGAGGAGTGAAAAGGTTGGCCTTTGAGATAGCAGAGTAAGGGATCTCGTTTTTAAATTGCTTGGAAGAGCGGGGTACAATTCTAAAAGTTTGAGTGCAACTTTATCATCCGCACTTGATTGCATGGCATTGATGGCAGCCAAGCGAACATTATCGGGGGTGTTTGGTTCTAGAGCTTTAAGGAAGAGGGGAAGATAGTTTACATCTGCGAGTTGCCCTAAAAGTTCGATGGAAAAAATTCGATCTGAAGGAGGTAGTGTGGTGCTTGCAGCATTGTTGGATATTTCGTTGAGTGCTTTAGGGTCGCCCAGTCGAAAAGCCAGGCGTAGGAGTTCCTTGCTTTTAGGGCTTTTGTCTCGCAGTAGCGCAAGAGGCTTTTCCAAAGGCGTAGGCACCAGCGCAAGCCTTCTTCCTTCCAAGGCTTTTTCAATTCCCGCAAGTACTTTCTTTTGATCTTCCTCGCTTGGTGCCAAGGTTAGCAATTGTGCGCAGGCATTCCAATCGGGCTCGGTTCCTTCGTTGACCCAGCGCCTTGCGATGCGTTCCAAAAGGTTTTGCCTGACCATCACTTTCTGCCAGAATGTAGGGTCTTTAAACCAATCCAGAATGAGGCTTCTGCCACGGATGGATTGATCTTCAACAGCCCACCATAGCAGCATGGGTATATAAAGATCTTGAATATACTGATCTTGAGAGTAAAGGGCTTTGGTGATTTGTAAAGAGGCCTCAGGTTGCAACCTTCGGGCAGAGCAGGCGAGTTGTGAGGCAACGGTTGGGTTGGTTTCTGTTCGTGCCATTTCCGTTAATTTTGCAATGGCAATGGGTGAAAGTGCGCGCTTATCCGCCAGCAATCTTACCGACCATTCGCGCACTGCGGGGGTGGGATGATCAAGTAATTCTTGTAAGAAGGTTGGGTCTGCATTTTGTGCGCCAGCGAGTGCCCAAAGCGCTTCCAGTCCCAATGCTCCCTGATTAGATCGAACGATTTTCTTTAATGGTTCAAAGGTTGTGGAGTCTTTCCTTTCAGCAAGAAGTCTTCGAGCCTCTCGGCTGTACCAGATATTTTTATGTGAAAGAAGTGAGATAAGCTCTGAGCTAGAGTTTTTAGAAAGATCGAACTCAGGGATTTCTTTAAAGCCTTTGGGAACGATCTTGTAGATTCTGCCATTGGTACGATCCCAGTTATCAACGGGGTCAAGATGGGCAGCGCGCTTATCGTGCCAATCTGCAACATAAACAGCGCCTTCCGGGCCTTGAAAACAATCGACGGGCCTGAACCAAGGGTCGTTCGAGATGAGGAAGTCGCCCCCAAATTGCCCTGCAAAGGTAGAGCCTCGGGCTTCAATTTCGTGGTGGTAAAGTGTGTTGGAAAGAAGATTCCCTGCGATATATCGATTGCGATATTCAGGTGGATAAAGGTCTGCCTGGTAAACAATACCGCCATTGGTGACATGCCCACCCTTGAAGTTTTTGAAAGGCATATGTTCAAAGTAACCATAGGTATGCGGGTTGTGCAGTGCGCCATGCTTGGAAAATCCTTTGACATAATAGGCGCCCTGAACTTGATGGAGCATAGCGACATTACCGTAGTTGGTGCCAGCGATGATCTGGCCATTTTTGTCGAAATCGAGGCCCCAAGTATTACCCCCACCTTCGGAGAAGAGTTCGAACTCTTTGGTGATGGGGTGGTAGCGCCAGATGCCTTGCTGAAATTCATTACCTCTGATTTTAGCGGTGACAGTGCTACCTTGTGCGCCATAAAGCCAGCCATCTGGTCCCCATTGAAGGGAGTTTGCATAGGCATGGGAATCTTCCATGCCAAAACCTTCTAAAAGGACTTGGGGATCGCCATCGGGAATGTCATCATGGTTTTTATCTGGGTAAAAAAGCAGGTAAGGGGGTTGCACCACGAAAAGGCCATCGTGGCCGTAAATCATGCCCGATGCGAGGTTCAAACCTGTGACAAAATCTTTTGATTTTCGATACAAGCCATTCTCATCTCGATCATAAAGGATGGTGATTTTATCTGCGCCTTTGGGGCCTTTGGGAGGCGCCTCGGGCACACGATCCCAGATGGTGCGCAGATACTGATCCTGCTTCACGGCTTTCAGGCCCGCTGGATTAGGATATTGAAGATACTGTAATACCCATAAACGGCCTTTAGGATCGAAAAACATACTGAGTGGCTGACGCACCTGAGGTTCGCTTGCAACTAATCGTACTTCCATTCCGGCAGGCACTTGCATTTTTTCGATTGCCTGTTTGGGTGATAAACCTTGTGCAGGGAGTTGGCCCACAAGGATCACATTCAAGGCAAGACATAGAAAGGTTTTGTTAGTCATCATCGCACTCTTTTATTTATTGTTTTTAAGCTTCAGGAGCCCAAAGCCCACTGTGCCAGCAACGGCCTTGTACTGGAGAAAGTATTTTTTGAACTTCTTTTAATAGTACAGGATCCGGGCCACTTTCCAGAGCTTTAAGGTTTGTTTCCAATTCACTTAATTTAGACATTCCCACCAATGTCGTTGCAACTTTTTCCTGACTTAACACCCATTGCATCGCCAATAATGAAAGATCACTTCCCTGAGATTTGCAATATTGCGCAGCTTTCATTGCAGCTTGCTTTACTTCTTCCGGGGCGGGATGCCAGGCGGGCGGGTTTAATGTCAATGCCCCCATCGCCAAGGGGCTTGCATTTATTATACCAGTTCCCCTGCGTTCTGCGATCGGCACCAACTCGCTTAGCATGGATTGATCCAGCAAAGTACAATGGCAGTAACTAATGCAGACATCCAACACGCAGGCTTCGAGTGCCTTTTTCAGGCATCCCAGCGGGTATCCCGTCATGCCGATGAATCTGCATTTCCCTTGCTTCTTCAGCTTTTGCAAAGCTTCGAAGGTTTCGCTGAAGACCATATCAAGGTCGGCTTCGAACTCGATGTCGTGCGCCTGGAATATATCTATATGATCGGTTTGCAGCCTTTGTAGGGATTCCTCCATACTTTTCACAATAAAGTCGGCTTTGAAATTGAACTCGGTCTGGGTGATTCTGCCACACTTGGTTGCGAGTATCACTTTTTCTCGAACCCCTTTCAACGCTCGCCCCAAAACTTCTTCGCCAAGTTTAATGCCATAATAGGGGCTGGTATCGAAGAGGTTAATGCCTTGGTCGATGGCTTGATGTACGGTTTGGGTGGATTCGGATTCCGTGAAAGGGCCATAAATACCGCCTAGGGGGGCAGCCCCAAAACCGATGATTGAAACATTGAGCCCAGTATTGCCTAAAGTTCGATATCGCATGCTCATGAAAAATAGCCCCTGATAATAAGTTGCGTAAGTAAATAATAATCGATAGCCTAACTGCTATTAGAATCGATAAAATAGTTTGATGCCATAGGTAGGGGAAGAACTTGCGGTTTTCTTGTGTGAATATTCTGAAGAGGTAGCTGGTGATACTATTAATTCTTTTTTTGCCTGTAGCGATCTACCTGATTTGGGTGGGTGGTATAAGCCGTCATAGCAGGCCTTCCATCGTTGGCGGATCTTGGGATTTTGTTGCATTGATGTTTGCAGGTTCTGGCTTGGTATTAGTGGGATTACCTGCAGTAATCACTTCAATTTATGAAACTTGGCGCAGGTATTGGTTGACGGGAGAGGGGCCAATTCCATACTCATCGCTTGAAGGTTCGAGATGGTTTTGGCTTTTCATCTGGTTGGTTTATTTTGTTATGACGCTGAGCATTTCTGCAATTTTGATTTATCGCAAGCGCAGTTGGACATGTTTTTATAATGTTGATCCCGAGGTTTTTGATTCTGCAATTGTTGGCGCTTTGGAGCAATCCGGTTGTCAGTATCGTAAGTTCGGAAATTTATACATTCTTCATAATCCACATGATGACACGGAAGAGAAAATGGAAGTTGAAGTTTTTCCCTTCTTAAAGCATGGCACAATCTTTTTTAATAAGCCTGAAGGGTTGCTATCGAAGCAGTTGATATCCTTGATATCGGAACCGTTGATATATGCAAAAACGCCTCACCATTGGGGTGGGCTTCTACTTATGTTCCTAGGTTTTTTTGTACTATTTCTTACCGTGATTGGTCAATTGGCTACCGCAATTCTCGCAAGATAAATTTAAATTGTTGGCAGTTTAATAATGCCTAATAATTAGAAGGTTAAATAATCAGGGATCAATTAGACTAAGTAGCAGTACAATAGGTATTGAAAGGGATTTTAATATGACAACTATAACAATTCAAGAAGCACAGACGCAATTAATGGATATCATTCATCGGCTTGCCCCGGGGGACGAAGTTGTGATCACTGAAAATGAAAAGCCGATTGCGAAGTTGGCCCGCACAGAATCGCAGCAACATTGGCCATGCAAGGCGGGTAGTGCTAAAGGCAAAATCCGCATGGCTTCTGATTTTGACGCTCCGCTTGAGGACTTTTCGGAGTACATGGAGTGAACCTTCTCCTTGATACCCATTCACTTCTTTGGTTTTTGAATGAAGACCCACACTTGGTGCCTAATGCTAAAGCCTTAATCGAAGACTCATTGAATCGCAAATTTGTGAGCATGGCTACTTGTTGGGAAATTGCAATTAAAGTTGGACTAAAGAAGCTTGATCTGGGGGAACCAGTATCCACCTTTCTCCCAAGGGAACTTTTGGTTAACAAGTTTGGCCTTTTGCATATCGAATTGGTTCATGCTTTGCATGTCGAGAATTTACCACGGCATCACCGAGACCCTTTTGATCGATTGTTAGTTGCTCAATCCGTTATTGAAAAAATAGCTATTGTTAGCTCAGATGAGAAGTTTGATTCTTATGGCGTTGTCCGATTATGGAAATAAAGAAAAGGTAGTGCGTTTTTTTGCCGGATATATTAACCCATCTGGCCGGGTGTGTTCTTAAGCCATACTCCCGCTTTGATTTAAAGGTGTGCCGTTTGTAGTCAAATTGCTGCAGTCAAAGACGGTTCAGATATTCTGGGTCATTAAAAAAACTTAATCGAAACCAATAAAACACACAGCTTTGTTAAGTTTTAGTAGCGTAGCATCTTACTTTGATTTAATTGGCATAAGTATTTGTGCAGCAGATTGGATTGGATTGGTGTTGATACCACGCCAAGGGCCTGCGCTTACCATGCCCTCGGGCAAAGGGGAGTTGTTAGCAGGTG
>QWPF01000159.1 GCA_003671255.1 Planctomycetota bacterium
CACCTTCATGGGCCAGCGCGATTACTCTATGCGGGCATGGCTAAACCCTGCGAAAATGACTGCTATCGGCCTTACTGCCGACGATATTATCTCTGCCTTAAGCCAGCAGAATCTACAAGTTGCAGCAGGTTCCATTGGGCAAGAACCTGCCCCCAAAGGCCAGCAACTCCAGCTTATCATCAACACCCTAGGCAGGCTTTATGATGTAGAGCAATTTGAAAATGTCATTATCAAGGTAACACCGCCCACAGACTCCGACCCGGTTTCCACCCTCGTTAGATTAAAAGATGTCGCCCGGGTAGAACTTGGCTCACAACAGTATGACCAGATTTGCTCCCTCGATAATCAACCCTCTGTTGCTCTTTCTGTTTATCAGCTTCCAGGATCAAACGCTATTTCAACAGCTAACGGCATATACCAGAAAATGAGCGCTTTAAAGAAGCGCTTTCCTCCAGGCTTGGATTACAAGATTGTCTACGATACCACACCTTTTATTAAAGATTCCATCATGGAAGTTTTTAAAACCCTAAGGGATGCAATCATCTTGGTGGCACTGGTGGTGTTGATATTTTTGCAAACATGGCGCGCAACTCTCATTCCCCTTATTGCAGTTCCCGTTGCAGTGGTCGGAACATTCGCTGCAATGGCTGCTCTTGGTTTCAGCTTGAATAACCTGTCACTGTTTGGTTTGGTCCTTGCCATCGGCATTGTGGTGGATGATGCAATTGTAGTGGTGGAAAATGTGGAGCGCTGGCTGCATGAAGGGCTTTCTCCTCGGGATGCTGCACGAAAAGCCATGACCGAAGTAACCGGGCCCGTCATTGCAGTTGCCTTGGTTTTATGTGCAGTCTTTATACCCTGCGCATTCATCAGCGGAATCACTGGCCAATTTTTCAGGCAATTTGCAATTACTATTTCTGTCTCCACCATCATCTCAGCATTCAACTCTCTAACCTTAAGCCCTGCGTTGGCTGCACTCTTACTACAACCAAAAGGCGCAAAGAAAGACATCCTACAAAAAATACTCGACTTTTTCTTCGGTTGGTTTTTCTTACTATTCAACAAAATCTTCAACCTTGGAACGACAGCCTATGGCGGTACAGTTCGACTTATGCTGAAACTTTCCATCGTAGCATTATTAGTTTATGGCGGCTTATTATACGGGACCTATCATTACTTCAAGATTACTCCCACGGGATTCATACCACCACAAGACAAAGGATATCTGTTGGCAAATGTGCAGTTGATCGATGCTGCATCGGTACAAAGAACCGCAAGAGATATACAAACCATTTGCAAGATCGCTGCAGAAACTGAAGGGGTGGACCATACTGTGGGCATCGCAGGGCAATCGTTATTAATCGGGGCAAATGCCCCAAACTTGGGCTCTGTTAACATCATTCTAAAACCATTTGAAGAACGAATTAAAAAGGGCCTGACCAGCGATTACATAAGTGCAAAGATAACCCAACGATGCCGTAAGGAAATCCCTAGTGCAATGGTTAACTTATTCGGCCCCCCGCCCGTAGATGGGTTAGGCACTGCAGGCGGGTTCAAAATGATGATTGAAGATCGCGGTCCTGTCGGGCTAGAAAGTTTACAAAAAACCACTGATGACATTGCAGTAGCTGGTAATAACAGCACCATGCTTCGAGGTGTTTTTACAGGCAGCCAAGATGACACTCCATGGATTTATCTCGATATTAACCGCGACAAAGTCATGGCTCTTGGTTTACAGATGCAGGATGTCTTTGAAACTTTACAAGGCTTTCTAGGGTCATATTATGTGAACAACTTTAATCTGTTTGGCAGATCTTGGCAGGTAAATGTGATGGCAGATGAGGATTTTCGCCAATCAATAAACGACCTAACGCTTATCAAGATCCGCAACAAATCGAATCAGTTGGTTCCCATGGGCGCATTCATGAGTTTTCAAAACGCCTCCGGTCCTAACTTTCTTATTCGCTACAACATGTATCCCGCAACCGCATTGTACGGGAATAATGCCAAAGGCTTCAGTTCAGGCCAATCCGCACAAGAAATGGCAACCATTGCAAACAAGAACCTTCCTCGAAACATGGCTTTTGAATGGACAGAACTTTCATTTCTCCAATTCGAGTCAGGCAATACTGCAACGATCGTATTCGGCCTTGCAGTGATATTTGTGTTCTTAGTGCTGGCAGCACAATACGAAAGCTGGAGCCTTCCTTTAGCGGTGATATTAGTGGTTCCCATGTGCTTACTATCAAGCTTATTGGGTTTGCAATTATTCAAGATGGATATCAATATTTTCACGCAGATTGGATTTGTTGTTTTGGTAGGCCTCGCCAGCAAGAACGCCATCCTCATTGTGGAATTTGCAAAGCAATTATTCGAGCAGGGTAAACCTTTAAGGGAAGCTACCGTGGAAGCAAGCAAACTAAGATTAAGGCCAATTTTGATGACCTCGTTTGCGTTTATTCTTGGTGTGGTACCTTTGGCGCTTTCAGAAGGCGCAGGTGCGGAAATGCGTCAGGCTCTGGGCATCGCAGTTTTCTTCGGCATGCTTGGGGTTACATTCCTGGGTATATTCTACACTCCAGTTTTCTTTTATACAATCTTGTGGATCACAGGAGCGAAAAGGACTGCCCCACTCGAAAATCAAACCACAGTCCAGACACCAGACACCAACAATAATCATCATGGCTGAGTTAGTTTTTTATGTGTTTCTAACCTAGGTCGTAAACCGAAAAAATTAACTCCTGTACCACCATCCGGAGCGCACGAACCTTTGTCTAGCGCCTTAACACAAGGCATACTTTTCATCTTGTAATCATCAAAACCATTTGGTTTAAAATACGGATGCACAGGAGGGCAGCTCTTTATTTTGTAACAATCTTTACCATTTGTTTTAAAGTATTCCAAAGCAATAGGCATGGGTTTGGTTTTGTAATCATCCGGGCATTTTGCACAATAGGAATCCGATGCGATCAACGCACCAAGCGAACCAAGCAAGACCATCATGCCAATCATTAAACTTGCTAATGAACGCATCACTTTTTGAGTTCCTCTGGCTTGCTTTCGGGCACAGGGCGAAGTATTTCCGTTTTGGGCAAAGGCAATTCCTTGGGTTCCCCTGCAATTGCTCCACCTTCATTGCATCCATCTAATCTTACCTGCCAACCACCACCTAATGACTTATAAATATTCACCATACCTCGGGCATGGGTTTGCTGATAAAGTGCTAGATCCATATCCCGCGATATTCGCTTTTCTTGAACCAATGAAACCCTGTTGAAATCCGCAGTGCCCGCCTTATATTGCACAATTACTATTTCGCTTGCCTTACGAATTGCAGCAACCGAAACTTCCATCTCCTTGATCGCATCCCCACTTTTTACATACTCCACGATAGCGTTTTCCACCTCTTTCCCAGCACCAACCAACGATTGCTGAAACTTAGCAACATTCACCTGAAAGTTCGCATCCTGCATTTTCACATTGTTCAACAATCTTCCATAATTGAAAATATTCCAACTTAAGCCTGGCCCAATGGTGCCATAAGCCGCAGGCGATGTGAACAATGCAGTATTATTCATCGCATTGTAACCAAAGGAACCATTGATATATAAATGGGGGAACAGTTCCGACATTGCCACGCCTATCTTGGCGCACTGGGCTGCTGCGTTTCTTTCTGCCATCCGCACATCCGGCCTTCGTGTAATCAGTTGTGCGGGTATACCTACTGCAACATCTTTAGGCGGAACGGGAATGCCTTTTTTTATCAACTTTTTGCCCAGGTCTTCTGGTGAAATACCTAGTAAGGTGCAAAGTGTATTATTTTCTAACCGCTGATAACGAAGAAACATATGAACCGAAGATTCAAAATAACTTAAATCGCTCTGCGCTTGATCCACATCTAATTCACTGGAAAGACCAGCATTGAACTTGGCTTTGGCTACTTGCAAACTGATTTTCTGATACTCGATGTTTTCCCTCAACAATTCAACAACCCGCTCACAATAACGATATAGCACATAATGTTCACCAATATCTCCCAACATCGAAACCATTACTTCATCATAATTTTCTATTGATGCATCAAGTTGATCGCTGGAAGATTCAATTGCTCTGCGATAGCGGCCCCAGAAATCTAGCTCCCAAGCCATACTAAACCCAAAATTGTATTGTGGATAATAATTATTTGGGATAAGGCTTATACCCCGCGATGATCTATTTGCAACTGCGGTGCTCACACCATATTGGGTAAAACCACTTTGCATACTTTGAGTTTGGGGCATAAATTCCCCCATTGCTATTGCTAGGTCAGCACGAGATGCCATCACCCTGTAACCAGCTTGTTTCAAATTCAAATTCTGTTTCGTTGCAAAACAAATCAGTTCATCCAGATTAGGATCGTTAAAATTCTTCCACCAATTCCTGTGTTCTTCAGGATCGGTGCGAATACGGGTATCATCCTTATCAATCCAATCAACGGAAACCGGTGCGGGCGGCTTGGAATACTCCGGCCCCACTTTCATTCCATGATCCCAATACTCTTTCACTGGCCCTGGAATACAACCGGTCAGGCAGAGCGAAAAGCCCACCATTAGAGTTATCCAGAACTTTGAATCAATTTTCAATTCAGCTCATCCATGAAAAGAAACTTCACTGTGATGCTACAATCTGCATCCTTGAATTAATCGGCAAACTCCGGTCAAAGAAATAAGGAATTTATCTAATTTCATTAAAGTTGATAAGAAACAACTTTATAAACCGGGCTCAAAAGTGAAAATAGGGGAGATATATAGAGTGGGATTTCACCCCCGGTCTTTTTCTCTGAATCTTTAATTGTAATTTTGCTTTTCTAATTAAAACTACCTTCGTAAGCCGATTATTTACTATAGGTTGCATAATCTTCACTACTGGATTGAATCTTGGTTTTTAAGTTCTCCGAGCGTTCTGGCACTAAATATACTTTTCACCTAGTGAAAAGCGTAGCTTTATTGTTTGTTATGCTGGGTGTTTTAATTCTCGTTTCTTCTTCCCTACACGCACAAGATCCAGCAGAAGAATTAAAGCTTTTCATCAAAGCCCAACAAGCTAAAATGGATGAACAATCCAAAGTTTTAGAACAACAAAAAATACTAATCCTAGAACAATCCAAATTACTTAAACAACAAAGCGAGCGACAAAAACCTCCTTCGGATCCAGAACTCCCTGCTACACCTAAATTTTCCCTAGAGCCCGAAGAACTCCAAAAACTTCCCAGCCTCGAAGAGTTAACAAGCACTGCAAAAGAAACCACCTCTAATCGTCGCGGGCCTAATTGGCCAGTCAAAGATAATGGTATGATGGCTACTTGGGGAAAAGATGGCAGACTTACCTTCGAATCGGAAGACAAAGCCTTCAAGGCACGCATAGGCGGGCTCTTCCAAATGGATTTTGGTTTTTATAGCGTTGATCCCTATGCCCAAAACCTATTACCAGATTCTGGATTACAACAAGGTTCGGATTTTAGGCGGGCAAGGTTGCGAAGTGATGGGAATTTCTGCACCTACATGGAATGGGTTTTTGAAATGGACTTTTCGAGGGCTTCCGATGATCGAAGAGATATCCTTACTGCGCCCGACCCCAATGTTACGTTTAACAATGTTTTTGTTGGCATGCACGATATCCCATTTTTTGGAACCATTCGAGTAGGCCATATCAAGGAAGAATTAAGTTTTTACAGTGCAAGTAGTGGTAGAAACATCCCCTTTATGGAACGCCCTGGTGTTTGGGATGCCATTGAAGACCCCTATCTTTTTAGCAATGGCATCACCATCAGCAACACCTATTTAGAAGACCATGTTTATTCCTGGGTTGGTTTATTTCAAACCAACACGCGCACAGGCGCTTTTGCAGCGAGCGATACAGCGGAACTTGCATTTGATGCCAGACTTTGCGTGATGCCTTTCTACGATGAGGAAAGCAATCACTGGTTGAACCTTGGATCAACGGGTTCAATTCGTGCAAATCCACGAGATTTGTTGGGAGATAACAAAGGTCTCCCGGTGGCCGCCTCTAATGTGGCTCCATTGGTTAGGGCAGGATCCTCTTTCCAAGTTCCCAACCTGATTAATACAAGGGCTTTTTTTACAAGAGATGGTACCGAGCTTTACACTTTATGTCTTAATTACGCTAACGGCCCTTTTTCGTTAGGCGCCCAATATGATGGCCAGTTTTTTGATAATGCCTATGTGGGCGGATTGCCCAATCCCAACGGTTCCCTTCCCGCAAATGTTAAACCCGTAGGTGATCTTTACTTTGATGGTTACTCCATAGAAATGCTTTGTTTCCTAACCAAGGGCGATTATCGGGGCATCAACAAGATGGACCCAATGTATTCGCAAGTTATTCCGGTCAAGAATTTTTCTTTCGGACATGGAAAAGGAGAGCAAGGGAGTGGGGCATGGGAGATTGGCACCAAGTTCGACTTTATCAAGTCGCAATTTAATGTTCCGG
>QWPF01000016.1 GCA_003671255.1 Planctomycetota bacterium
ACAGGTGAAGGATGTTGGTCGCCGGCTACTAATCCTGCGATGTGTGCCATATCCACCATGAAAATCGATTTATTGTCGTTGGCAATCTCAGCAAACTTTGCAAAATCAATCACTCGGGAATAAGCGCTGGCGCCCGCAAGCACCATTTTAGGCTTATGCTCTTTGGCCAATCTTGCTACTTCATCATAATCAATCCTGCCGTCATCTTGCTTAACCCCATATGGAATGATCTTGTAAAGCTTGCCTGAAAAATTCAAATGCATTCCATGGGTAAGATGCCCGCCATGGGCCAGATTCATGCCAAGAATGGTGTCGCCTGGTTGCAGACAGGAAAAGTATACCGCCATGTTGGCGCTGGCACCCGCATGGGGTTGCACATTAGCATGTTCAGCACCAAAAAGCTTGCATGCCCTGCTGATTGCAAGAGATTCGGCCTCATCAACATACTCGCATCCGCCGTAATATCTTTTACCGGGATACCCTTCAGCGTATTTATTAGTAAGAACAGAACCTTGACAGGCCATAATTGCGGGGCTAGTGTAATTTTCGGAAGCGATCATTTCCAGGCCATCCTGCTGCCTGTTTTTCTCGTGAAGGATTGCTTTCCATACATCTGGGTCTGCTTTTTCGATTAAGTTCATAGTTCTCTCCATTTGTTTTTATTATGATAGTGCACTACAGTAGTTAAAAAGAAATACCCTTAGCTAATAGTTCTTTTTCAAGATTCATCTCTTGTTGATAAACAATTCCATCCCAACCACAATCCTTTGCAGTTTGAATGTTAACATGAAGGTCGTCAATAAATAAGCAGTCTTCAGGCTTGGTTTTTGTCTTTTCGTTGAGGATATCGTAAATTTGTCGGGCGGGTTTTCTGCAGCGCACCTCATGAGACAAAATCAACGAATCAAAATGCCTGAGAACCTGATCAAACTGCGCAAGAAAACGCTTGGCATGAAACCAATTGGTGTTGCTTAACAAAACCAGCCTGTGAGATTTAGCCAAAAGAGGAATGAGATTACAAACCGCATCGATGGGGGTAAACATATCGCTGAAAGCATGATCAAATTCGTGATCCGGACAATTGATATTCAAGGAATTGCGAACGATTTCCCGATACTTTTCGGGTGAGATATTGCCCTTTTCCAGCTCATTTTCAGTCGTTTCGTCGAATAAAACCTTTCTAATCGTTCCAACATCCTTGGAGCAATGATTCGCCATCTGCTTAGCAGCTTTTAAATGGCTGAACATGCCGATTACATTGCCGAAATCAAAAACCAAAACTTTATTACTCATATAAGGAAGATTATCCGAGCTTAAAAAAATGACAACCCAATAATAGGATGAAAAGAGTGCAAGTGATTCATAAGGAAGTATTTTGCAGGGAATCAGAAAGTTTGGTCAAGTTAAATGGAGATAAAATCGGGAATGTTTAAGGCGGGAAATACTGTTAAATTATTAAAAAAGGTTCTGAACTTAATTGGAACCACCTTTAGTAAAACATAATGAATCTCTTGCTAGGAACCGATTTTCAGTGTAATCATAATACCTTGATACCGGCTAAAAAATCGCAAGGCCCACAAAGTTCAGGAGTTGTTTCATGGAATCAAAACAATTGCGCGGGAGAATTTACGATGACATCACCCAATGTGTCGGTGACACCCCTCTTATAAGAATGCGAAGAGTGGTGGGCGATGCAAAAGCAACAGTTGCTGCCAAGTTGGAAAATTTCAATCCTCTGTGGTCGGTCAAGGATCGTATTGCAGTGCATATGATCAATACTGCTGAAAAAGAAGGAAAAATAAAGGAAGGTACGGTAATTATTGAACCGACCAGTGGGAATACTGGTATCGGCTTGGCGTTTACTTGTGCAGCGCGGGGCTACAAATTAATTGTAACCATGCCTGAAACCATGAGCTTGGAACGAAGGCGACTGCTTAAAGCCTTTGGAGCAGAAATCGTTCTAACTTCAGGCGAAAAAGGGATGAGTGGTGCAGTTGCCAAAGCAGAGGAATTAATTGCAAATACTCCGAATTCCTTCATGCCACAACAATTCATGAACCCAAATAATCCAGATACCCATCGCAAAACAACAGCGGAAGAAATCTGGCGCGATACCGATGGGAAAATTGATATTTTAGTTTCGGGCGTAGGCACCGGGGGTACGATTACCGGGATAAGCGAGGTTATTAAAGCTCGAAAACCTTCGTTTAAAGCTATTGCGGTTGAACCGTCTTCGAGCCCCGTGATCACTCAAAGAATGAAGGGCGAAGAAATTAAACCAGGTAGGCATAAAATCCAAGGCATTGGTGCAGGATTTATTCCCGGGGTTTTAAATCTAAGTATTATTGATGAAGTGATTTTGGTCAACGATGAAGATTCTTTTAATATGACCCGAAGAATGGCAAAAGAAGAAGGTTTTCTGTGTGGTATTAGTTGTGGTGCAGCTGCATTTGCTGCAGTTCAGGTGGCGCACCGCCCAGAAAACGCAGGCAAATTGATCGTGGTGGTACTGCCAGACCTCGGCGAAAGGTACCTAAGTACACCTCTTTTCCCAGAATAGCCCCTTTTCGTTGTTTTTACTTATTACCAGAGAGGATTCATACTTCCTCTCTGGTTCAATTCCTTGCTTTTTCTATAATAATCTCTTGTGGCAGGCGACGAAGATGAAAAATGCTTTTCATCCGCATTGTCAGGCATTTTTATCGCTGTTTCCTTCAAAATTATCGCTAGCAGTAGGATAAGTTAAACGGTTCATCGAAGGAACTGCTTTGGAGTTTGGTCATATCCCATGGTAAATCGAAATCTTTTACGACAGTATGATTTGTCTGATTCTGAATTAGAGAACGAGTTGGCAGCCGCCTTTAGTAGGCCCGAAACCGGCGGTGATGTTGAAAACTGGTTACTCGACGACCAACAAGAATTTGAATCCAATAAAGTGATTAAAGGGCGTATTGCCCGTATTGAAGGTGATGATGTTGTAATCGACATCGGTTACAAAAGCGAAGGCGTAATCCCCCTTAACGAATGGTTTGATGAAGCTACGGGCGAAATCGTAATGCCCAAAGCGGGCGAAGATATTCAAGTCCTTCTTGAATCCGTTGAAGACGAAACAGGTAACATTCTTTTAAGCTATCGCAAAGCAAAGCGTCAAAAAGAATGGGAAATGATTATCTCCAAGCACAAAGAAGGAGATGTCATCATTGGTTTGGTTACCAAGAAAATCAAAGGCGGGTTGCTCGTCAATATTGGCGTTAATGTCTTCTTGCCCGCATCACAAGTTGATATTCGCAGGCCCCCTGATATCGGCGATTACATCAACCGCAGTATCGAGTGCAAAATTCTCAAAATTGATGAAGCGCGTCGCAATATCGTCGTCAGCAGGCGTAAATTGCTTGAAGATCAACGCGAAGACCTCAAGAAAAAGTTGCTCTCAGAAATCGAACCCAATCAAGTTCGTAAAGGTGTTGTCAAGAATATCGCAGACTTCGGCGCATTCGTCGACCTCGGCGGTATCGATGGCTTGTTGCACATCACCGACATGACTTGGGGCCGTGTCAGCAATCCTCACGAAATTGTTCATATCGATCAGCAGCTTGAGGTTTATGTTATTTCTGTGGATAAAGATCGCGAAAAAATCGCTCTTGGTCTTAAGCAGAAATCCCAAAGCCCTTGGGCCAGCGTTGCTGATAAATACCCAATTGCCAGCCGCCACAATGGCGAAGTTGTCAATGTAATGAGCTATGGCGCATTCGTTAAACTTGAATCGGGCATCGAAGGCCTTGTTCATATCAGCGAAATGAGCTGGACCAAGAGAATCAACCATCCTAACGAAATGGTATCAATTGGCGACCAGATTGAAGTTCAAGTTCTGAACATCAACAAGGATAAACAAGAGATTTCTCTTGGTATGAAACAGGTTCAGAATAACCCATGGGACAAAGTTGCAGAGAGATATCCTCCTGGCACCATTGTTTCAGGCGCTGTTCGCAACCTCACCAACTATGGTGCTTTCATCGAAATCGAAGAAGGTATTGATGGCTTGTTGCATGTAACCGACATGAGTTGGGTTCGTAAAGTCACCCATCCAAGTGAAGTGGTGAACAAGGGCGACGCAGTTACTTGCGTTGTGTTGAATGTTGATCAGGAAAGAAAGCGAATTGCGCTTGGCCTGAAACAAATGAACAACGATCCTTGGGAAGGTGATATCCCTGGCCGATACAAAGCAGGCGAACTTCGTAAGGGTAAAGTTACCAAGCTCACCAATTTTGGTGTGTTTGTTGAACTTGAACCCGGTCTCGAAGGCCTACTGCATATTTCCGAGCTTTCCGATGATAAAATCGAAAGTCCAGAAGAAATTGTAAAGGTTGGCGATGATATCGAAGTTCGAGTTCTTCGCGTTGATGCTGCAGATCGCAAGATTGGGCTCTCCCGTAGAAAATTGAACGAACCTTATGTGGAAGAAACTGAAGAAAATGCTGATGATGATTCAAACAGGCCACAAAGAGAACTTCGAGGAGGAACCGGCTCGGCTGGGGCAGGCAATTTGATTAACATGCCTGAGTCAGAATCTGAGCAACAGTAAGGGTTATTCCTTTTATATTAACCGCCTCGGGGATTTATTCCCGGGGCGGTTGTTTTTTTTGTTCCGGTTGTGACGGTCTTCCCTTATCATTTAATTATTCCTGTCTTGTGTGTTTGGTAGCTTGCAAGGGTTAGTTCCTTATTGATATCGTTTTCACAACTTCAACCTTGTTAGACCGGTAACACCTTTTCAGTGATGGGTTCGCCAAGTCGATAATTATCTTAAGCGGAGGATTTCTTGCTTTGATATGCTGTTGAAATTTTCATCATCATGCTCAAACGAAACTTCCCCTGCTAAAATGTAAGTAAAGTTCATTGACCTTTAGCGACCTTAGACACCACCGGAAAACACCATGACTCGACCCAGTCGCATACGCAGTGAAGCAGTTCAATCGCCTTTGGAGACTTATCTAAAGGAAATTAATGAAACTGCTCTTCTTAATGCAGATGAAGAAAAGCAGCTTGCTTATCGAATTGAAAAAGGCGATGTCGAGGCCAGAGATCGTATGGTTCGCGCCAACTTAAGGCTTGTGGTTAATATTTCGCGAAGCTACACCGGCAAAGGACTTGCCCTGCAAGATCTTATCGAAGAAGGAAATCTTGGGCTTTTAAGGGCGGTGGAAGGCTTTGATCCTACCATGAACACCCGCTTCAGCACTTATGCTAGCTATTGGATTAAACAATCCATCAAACGCGCTTTGGTCAATACCGCAAAAACCATTCGTGTTCCAGCTTACATGGTCGAACTTCTTGCCAAATGGCGTAGAGCCAATGCCATTCTTCACGATACACTTGGCAGGCCACCCTCCCATGAAGAAATTGCAGCAAGCTTGGATTTACCCAAGAAGAAGCTCAATATCATCAAGAAAGCCATCAAGGTTTATCATTCCGCGCCCCAGCCCGATCAATCCGATAGTGGCTGGTCTCTTGAAGAAATGGTCATGGATTCCAACACCAAAACACCTGATAACGAAATGGTGGAAGCGGATGATTTGGTTCATGTAAAAGAACTCCTCGGAAAAATGGATCCCCGCGAAGCAATCGTTCTTAAAATGCGCTTTGGTCTTGATGATGAAGAACCTAAAACACTTAAAGAAATTGGCGAAAGCCTTGGCCTTACAAGAGAACGCGTTCGACAAATCGAAAGCGAAGCACTCGAAAAACTTGGCGTCAGCATGGGTGTTAATTCTTAGTTTGGGCAAAAGGGGCAATAAAAACTGCCCTTTCTGCAACTTGTCGGCATTACCCAGCATTTAATTCAATCGTTTCTACGGCTTATCTCCCGGCCTTTACTGGCCGATAAGGATTATGAGGAATGTTGTTCCTTTGTAATTTGGGGAGATGATGCGTTACTTTATCATTGCTTATTTCTTTTTAATCATCTTGTTGGCAGGCATCCCTCTAGTTGCCTTGGCTGATAATTCAGATCAAGATTCACTTGCTGAATTGCATTGGCGGGCAGGCCAAAAATCTTTGGATGCAGGCGACCCTATAAGTGCCCTTCGTTCTTTTAGGCAATCCCTCTCAATCAATCCTGATTCCGCTAAAACGCATCTTTCGATGGCCGCTGCCTGTCTTGCTCAAGGGAATGATTCCATCGCTGCTATTCATCTTAAAATCTGCCTCGAAATTGAACCAGGTAATGTCATTGTCAGGCAGAATTATGCGGATCTACTCCTGCGAATGAATCAACTAGAAGAAGCTAGGGATCAATTTAATTTGTTCGTTAAAGATACCCAGCAATTTGGCGAACAGGCCAACCGGCATATGATTCACGCCCATAGCAGATTGATGGCAATTTCAGAGCAATTGGGTGATGCGTATGAAGAGCATTTGAATCGTGGTATTGGTTTGTACCTGTTAGCGTTGGAGAAAACGAAAAAAGAACAGAAGGAAGTACCCGATGATCAAAACTTGGAGGCATTGCTGTTTCGTGCAGCAGGCGAACTCACCCAAGCCCGGTTGACTCGAAATGACCAAGTGCGGCCTTGCTGGTATCTTTACTTGGTATGGAACAAGTTAGCTTGTTCACAACCGGCGCAGCGATGGTATCGAATAACTGCGCAAGATGCCTCGGTAGAGTGTTTAACCCCCCGGGAATTTCAAGACTTCCATCTGGTCAGAAAATTCGCTGAATCAGACCATATTCGAAAATAATTCCAACATTTTCAGCTATAAAGTGTTATTATTCCAAGGGATTGGCTTTTCATTTGAGTTGTCGTTTCTTAGGAAATTATTCATGTTTTCATCCATTAGATTAATTAAAGCTCTTGGGTTCATTGCCTTGGTAATACCAATGTTTGCTTTTGCACAACCCATGCCTTTGGAAGATGTTCTAAAGGAAAGATCTGCAAGCGCAGATATTTTCAACAAAACTATGCGTGGTGAGATTCCGTTCGATGCTAAAAATCCTGCTCATATGAAAGCTGTCGATGTTAATGCTAAATTTTTTGTCTATAGGGTAACCAGACCGGAAATCCAAGCAGAACCTGGTAAAATGGATTCCATTTTCAAAGAGTTTGAAGGCGTTTTGAGACAACTTAAAACTAAAGCTGATAACCCTTTTAACTCTAGTTTCCTCGAAAAAATCTTGGAGAAAACTAAAGAGATCATTCCCAATACTTCCATCAGCGCTCGCATTAACGCTGTTCGCATGCAAGCTATGTGCCCTGCAGAAATCGCCAACTGTGATCTTGCTGGTCAGAAAAGCCTTCCCGATCAATTCATGGAATCCTTTGTTGCAGTTTTACAAAAATCCCCCGATGACGGTATGAAGCTTTACGCATTGAAAGGGATTCGAGACACCTACAAGGTTATCCGCCCCATGGCTGTCGTAAAGAAGGCGAGTAGCAGGGTCACTTTAAGCCCTGCGGTAGAAGTTAAAGTTGCTGAAACTTTGGCACAATTTATTGAAACCCCAACTGTTTATCCAGAAGGTACTGCTCCCGAAATCGTAGAAGGTTATAGGGTTTTAAGGCGTGAAGCTTTAAAAGCTCTTGCGCAATCAAGGTCCCCTATTTCAGGGCAAAAAGGTAAAACAGCATTCATTCTCGCTAAATTTGCGAATGGTTCAGACATTAAGCCCGAACCTAGGTTAGATGAAAGAGCCGAGGCTGCTATTGGTCTGCTTAATCTTCGCCTTCAAGATCCTGATGCAAGCGAATACAATATGGAAGCAGCTTTATACCAGTTCAGCTCATTCCTTATTGATTATTTCCAGCGATTTAATTCCCGCAATGACTCTGATATCGAAAAATTGTTTCCTTGGAAGTTCTATGCTGCAAGAATTACTGATGCCATTGATGAGCTTAATAAAGAAGTGAAAAATGTTCCGTACTTAGTGGAAATGGTTCAGAAGATAGGTCTTGGCCTGAGCGATATGGAAAAACTTGACAAAGCAGCGATTCCACAACTTACCACTTTTGTGCAAACCAAACCGCCCACCAGTTTATTGATCTTTAAAAAGATTCCTGGAACAGAAGTGAAACTACACGGGAATTAACCTTAAGCGCCCACTTCAGGTGGGTGCTTTAAAAGAATATTCTCGACAAGTTTGATGTCTTTTTCATCAACGCCTTCGCGCCTTTGATATCTGCGCTTTAGGCTATCAAGTACATGAAGCCACATGACCCTGTCTGCGATTAGGCCTTTCGTCCATTCCCCTCGTTTTTTAAATTTGAATTTGAAGGTCCAAACTCCTGCAAACCTTTCAGCGCTGATATAGCGCTTCTCGCCCATATCTGGGTCGATGTCATGCCATTTGATTTCTATCATCGGGAAAGCCTCTTTACTATTTTCGAAGATGTTGAAGAAGCTTGCTAAAATCTTCGGGTAATGCCATGTTCCAGTGCATTGGTTCACCCGATATGGGATGAATGAAACCTAATTCCGCTGCATGTAATGCAAGCCTGGGAAACCCACTTCCATCTGGAAGAATAGTGCCATTTGCAGTTGTTCTATAAACTTTTTCCCCGCATACGGGAGAGCCTTTCTCTGCAAGATGAATTCTGATTTGATGAGTTCTGCCTGTTTCGAGCTGGCATCCGACGAGAGTAAATGCCTGAAATTTTTCGACTAGGTGAACATGGGTGACAGCTTTTTTTCCGGGTTGGGAAAAAGGTGCACTGCCTCTACGCCCATCGCCTCGGTCCCGGACCAGAATTGATTCAATGGATTGAGGTGCGATCGTTCCCGGAATTAATGCAAGATATTTTCGCTCAACCGAATGATTGAAGAATTGCATTCCAAGCCCTCGTTCTGCATCTGCAGTACGGGCGAAGACCAGCAAACCACTGGTTTCTTTATCTAGGCGTTGAACTACTCTAAGTCTGGCTGATTTACTTTTAACATCTTTTTTGCTCAAAAAAGCAATTTGTTTAGTGACCAGATCTTCTAAAGTTGGGCTAAGCGATTTTCGCGATTCTTTCCAAGTTCGTTCTGCAGGATGCCTGACGGAATTTACACCGGGTGGTTTTTCCACCACTACTAGATGCTCGTCCAAATGCCTGATCACTATTTCTTGCTTATCCAATGCTTTGCCATCCGGTTTTACCAGAAGCTCAACTTCTTCAGCAGCGCGAACTCTTCTTGCAGGGTCAAGGCAGACATCCTTACTGATTTTAATGTGTCCTTGAGCAATTAATTTTTTAATTCGAGACCAACTTAGATCGGGCTTCAGATTGCGCACGATAGTTGCAAGAGTTGCGCCCTCGTTTTCAAGCGAAACCTTGTATTGTATATTTTTGGTAATGGACATTATCTAGTTCTCCCGCCTTTTCCTGACTGATGCTCTGCCCGGGCGGTATCCTTTGTTCTGTTTGTTTGCAGGATTATTTGCAGGGGCGTGATAGTATTCACCTTCAATAGTGTCATTTGCTTTTGCTCTTCGAGATTCAAAAGCTTCTTTGGGGGGTGTTGCAGGGATGAGAGCATCACAAGAATTTCCAATTAAATCCGTTCTTCCTGCAGCTTCTAGCGCTTTTCTTACTTCAAAATAGTTGTCTGGTTTGAAAAACTGCAGCAGGGCCCTTTGCATCTTTCTATCACGGATATTTTTCGCTATGTACACTTCTTCGCCCGTCATTGGATCAATGCCTGTGTAATACATGCAGGTGGCAATATCGAATGGCGCAGGAATGAAATCCTGTACTTGATCTGGTTTGTAGCCATTGCGTTTTAAAAATAGTGCGAGGGCAATCATGGAATGTAAATCAGAGCCTGGGTGGCTGGCGATGTAGTAAGGGACAAGGTATTGTTTTGGTTTACCTGCTTTTTGAGAAGCTTTTTTGAACTCATCCGAAAAGGTTTTGAAATTATCATGTGCTGGCTTTTTCATCAGCTTTAAAACATTCGCATCTTCAGCTTCGGGCGCAACTTTTAAATGCCCGCCCACATGGTGTGCCGTTAACTCTTCTAAATATTGTGGAGAAAGTTGCGCTAAATCCATGCGAATACCGCTGGCAACCAGCACCTTTCGGATGCCTGGTATTTCCCGTGCCTTTTGCATCAGCTTGATGATCGGTCCGTGGTCCGTACCCAGTAATTTACAAATGGTTGGATGTACACAAGATAGCCTTTTGCATTTCGCTTCCACTTCGGGGCGCGTGCAACGCATTTTGTACATGTTTGCAGTGGGGCCACCAATGTCGCTTACTATGCCGTTGAAGGATTCATCTTTGCCCATTTTTCCCAATTCTAGAAGCACTGATTCTTCAGATCGGGATTGAATTATCCGCCCTTGATGCGCGGTTATTGAGCAAAAAGTGCAACCTCCAAAGCATCCCCGCATGATGGTTACGGAATCTTTGATCATTTCGTGAGCAGGGATTTTTTCTTTGTAACTTGGATGGGCTTTTCGAGTGTAGGCAAATCCGTAAATACGATCCATCTCGGCTGTTGAAATTGGAAATGCAGGAGGCGTTGCAACGATTGCCTGATTGTCGTGGTACTGGATCAGGGTTTTAGCGTTAAACGGGTTGGTATTTAGATGAATGGTTTTTGTCGCTTGTACAAAAGCAAGTTTGTCGGTCTTAACCTTTTCAAAAGTGGGTAGGACTTCAAAGCCAACTGTTGCTTTGATACCATTTTCGTCTTTGATTAAAAACTTTTCTGCGATCAAATGCTCTTGCCCAACGGGCGGTGTTTCTTTTGCACCCAGTGCGAATGCAATTCCACGCATATCGCGTAATTGCTGAACGGTTTCACCTGCTGCCAACCGTTGGGCAATTTCAACAATCGTATTTTCGCCCATGCCATAAGCAACAAGGTCGGCTTTACAATCTAAGAGAATGGATTTTCGTACTGTGTCACTCCAGTAATCGTAATGCGCCAACCTTCGTAATGAGGCTTCAACACCGCCTGCGATTACGGGTACGCCCGGGAAGGCTTCTCGAGCGCGATGGCAGTAAGGCAGAGTTGCGCGGTCAGGTCGAAGGCCGATGTTTCCGCCTGGCGAGTAAGCATCATCATTACGGACTTTTTTATTTGCAGTGTAGTGGTTGATGAGAGAATCAAGGTTGCCCGCACTGATCGCAAAGAATAATTTTGGTCTGCCAAATTGGCGCCAAGGTTCGACTGATTTCCAATCAGGTTGACTGAGCATTGCCACCTTGAAGCCTGCATATTCCAAGCTGCGTGCAAGAATGGCCATTGCAAAACTAGGATGGTCGATGTAGGCGTCGCCGGTAACAAATACGATATCGACTTCAGACCAGCCCCTAGCTTTCATTTCTTCGAAAGTGGTGGGGCAAAGTGGTGCAATATTGTCCACCGACAAAGGCAGTTCGAATCGGTTTTTTTTTGGTTTAGTGCTGTCTACCATTTAAATGCGCACCAATAATGTTTTAAGGTTTAATTCTACCCTTAGATCATTATAGGTTGTTATCGTGAAATAACCTCTCCATGCACGATTTCTGCATTAGAAATACTTTTTTCTGGTAATGCAAAGTCCAAAGGTAACGATTGAAGGAGGCTTAAAAGCTCTTTTTCATGAACTAGCGTGTTCACCTCTGAAAGTGAGGCCCATTTACGCAATCTTTGTCGGTGTTCTGGATAAATCTCTGCAACGCTCGAAACTTGCATTAAAAATACGGTAACAAAATACGAAAGCCCTGCTTTTGAGTAGGTGTAAGAACCAACCGGGGTTCGATTTAGTTTGCCCGTCAAACCAGCTTCTTCCCAAGCTTCCAAAAGAGCGGTCTCGGAGGCTGTTTTACCTTTGGATATCGATCCTTTGGGTATCACCCAGCGTTTGCCACTTTTTGATGTTACAAGGCAAACATTGCCTTCATAATAGGGAATTGATGCAGCCTGCAACAAAGAGGGAGAATTAAAGGTATCTGCCATGATTAAATGTTCCATCCATGGAAATCAATTAAAGCATTTTTAAACTGAAATTTGCTCCAGTCAAGCTAAAGTTGGAAAAATTAACCATAACCTCACATCTCTTAACAAAATAATAAATAGGTTACAATCCTCGTCAGTTAAGATAAATTAGGTATCAGTTTCTAAAATCAAAGTTTCATGATGATTGATAAGTTTATGAAAAGCACCGACAATATTTTATTGGTAGAAGACGAACCCGGCGTTTTGCAGACTTTTGCAGAATGGTTGCAATCTTCGGGGTTTGATATAAAGGTATATCAAGCTAGAGATGCCGAGACTGCGTTAAAAATTGCTGCTGAATTCGAGATCGATCTCGCAATCCTTGATTGGAATTTAGGCACAGGGTTAAATGGGCTGGATTTACTAGAAGACCTTTTTATTTTTCAACCCAACATAGTTGCAATTCTTGTCACGGGGTATGCCAACCAAGCTACGCCGCTTCATGCGATGAGAATAGGAGTGCGAGATTATCTTGATAAAAGTCAGGATCTAACCCGGGATAAATTTCTCGAAGCAGTTTTGAAACAGTTGCAAAAATTACGCCCTCAAAAGACCCAAAGGGTATTTCAAAAGAAACTTGAATCTTTTAAAGATATGGTTGCACGAGCCCTGGAAATGCTTGATGCAAACAGTGCGTTTAAAAATGAAAGCACCCTCGACTCCACTTGTAATAAAATAATTAAAGCAGCATTTGAATTGTTTCCCATGAAGAATGCCTCGGTGTACCAAATTAATCCGGGCGGCATTATCCCCAGCCAAGGATGCACCGTGTTTACCTACGATGGGAAAAGCACTATTTCTTCCAATGTTGATTTTAGTTCCAGCCTGGCCTCTTCTGTTTGCAACCAACTGTCGTTTGTTCCGCTTCGGGCTGATCTTTCTAAAAATGCCAATCAAGATTTATTTATTCTACATCCTTTTGAGACAAATTCTCAAAATGCATTGTTCCTGCCTCTTGTTTATGAAACTCGTTTGATGGGTGTTCTGGAATTCGTTGATCCTCAAGAGTCATCTGAAATCAAATTCGATAAATTGATAAGCATTTATGCAGAGTTGCTTGGCAAATCAATGGATCAGGATAAGGCACGAAATCATCTTTTACTTATCATGGAAAAAGCATTGAAACTTGCAGACCCTTTGAACTCGCAAGATATTACTAGCCAAAGTTTGGGTGATAATATAAGCAATGTGATTGCTGAAACTGGGATCTCGGCTGAAGAAATAGAGTTTTTGAATCAAGTTCGGGCCCTGCAAAATCGCTTTGGGAAAAGCGCACTAAGTTCCAGTACGGAACTTCTTAAAACAGTTGAAAAAATGCTCCTCACATCCTTTGGGGAGGCTTCCAAGTGATTGAGGGGGCACCTTCCTTTGATTTTTTCAAAGCCTTGCAAAACTTGATAAAGCTCGGTTTTTTAAATGGATTGATTGAAAATCCCCTTGCAGATGGCAGCAATGTAAATATCGCTTTGATTGATACCGGCGTAAATGCAGTCAAGTTGCAAAGAAAATTTGATGGTAAGGGTGTTAACTTTAAACCCATCATTCATGCCTTGTTTAAACCCGATGGAATAGTTGATTATTCTTCAACCGGCTCGCCTTTACTTCCCCATGGCACCGTGGTTGCAGATATTCTTTTAACCCATGCTCCGCAGGCCCAAATATATTCTGCCAATGTTTTTGATCTCAGATCTTTTACCGAATTAGATAGGTTGCTTCATGCCATCCATGTTGCAATCCATGATTGGAAATGCAAGGTTATCAATCTTTCGCTGGGATTGCCCGAAGAAAGGTTGCAGCAACCTTGGCGTAGATTGCAGTTTTTAAATGCGCTTGAAGATGCCTATCGAAATGATGTATTGGTATTTGCGGCAGGTCATAATGATCATCCTTTGGGTCGAAGTTTTCCTGCGGTATTTGAGTCTTCGCTTTTTTCGGTCAACAAGAAATTGTTGGAGGGGATGTTGAAGTTTAAATATTTTCCCGATGCTGGGTTAGAATTTTTAGGACACGGGCACGCAGATCTTGCCCCCCTTGGTTCTGATCTTGCAACATCTTGGGCTACTGCACATCTTGCAGGAACTGCTGCAAAAATTGTTTCTTTATATCCAAAGATCAAACCTTTCGAGATGAAGTCGATTCTTTATTGGGTTTCGCGGGAATGGTATGAACAATCAGGTTGCGATTCCTAATTCAGTCATTCTTCGATAAAGCGAACTGAGTGCTATTTTAAGCTTTTTTGCAGCTTCTCTTTTGTCCGGATTTTGGTTTAGTACTAGCTCGATGTGGGTTTTTTCAAACCTTTTTACAGCTTCATCAAGCCCATCTGTTAAAACGAATTCGCTTATTGCGGGCGCTAATCCTGGCGGTAAATCCATAGGTGAAATTAAGGGCCCATCAGAAAGAATGATCGCTCTTTGCAAAACATTTTCAAGCTCTCTTACATTTCCCTTCCATGGGCAGGCCATTAAAATTTGCATCGCCTCATGATTCACCCCGGTGAAGCGTTTGCCCATTGCTTTTGCATGCTTATCTAAAAGATACTCCACCAATTCGGGGATATCTTCCATTCGGTTTCGAAGGGGAGGGATGGTGATTGCAACAACATTCAAGCGGTAAAACAAATCTTCTCGAAAACGCCCTGCCTCTACTTCTTTTTGCAAATCTTTATTGGTTGCTGCGAGAATCCGTGCCTCTACAGTGATGGGCTCATTGGCCCCAACAGGGAGGATTTCTTTTAATTCAATTGCGCGTAAAAGTTTAGCCTGGGTTGCAAGCGGGAGTTCAGCAATTTCATCAAGAAATACCGTGCCCTTACCGGCATGCATGAAGACTCCATTTTGATCTTTGTCTGCACCTGTAAACGCCCCTTTTTTGTGCCCAAACAACTGGTTTTCAAGTAAGTCGTGAGGGATAGCGGCGCAATTAACAGCTAAAAATTTGCTTGGAAATTCCTTCGGATTGCTTGAACCAGAGTCTCCACCATTATGAATTACCCGTGCCAGTAATTCTTTCCCTGTTCCACTTTCACCCGTCAATAATATGGTTAATCTTGTTGGTGCAACTTTGGTTGCCAATTCAATCGTCTGTCGCATTACCTGACTTTTTCCTATGAGTTTGGTTTCAGGGTAGATGCGGTTTAGCTCTTTTCTTAACCATTGGTTTTCCAGTGCCAACCTTTTTTGTTCCAGCAACCTCTTTAGTTTTTCTGATAACTCTGCAAGTATTATCGGCTTGATAAGATAATCTTGCGCACCGCGTTTAAATGCTTCGACAGCATTTTCAACCGTGGCGTATGCAGTTATCATTACGACAAAAACTTCGGGGCTTATTCGTTGAAGTTCTTGAAGAAATCCGATTCCATCCATTCCTGATAGTTGCAAATCACAAAGGCATATTTCAAATCTTTTGTTGGTTGCCAGCTTGATTCCTTCTTCACCACTACTTGCACAAATCACTTTGAAACCTTCTTGAATTAGAAATTCTCGAAGTGTTTCACGAATCAGTGGTTCATCATCAATAACAAGAATGTTAGGGAAAGAATCTTTTGTTGCTGAAGTGTTATTTTTTGATTCACTCATAAGCCACCTTGGTTGATTTGATTAAAGGGGTAAATTTGGAAAAGGAATAGCTGCTCTAAAAAGTGACCCGCCCTCAGGCTTTTGAAGATATTGGAGAGTTCCGCCATGTTCTTCAATTATTTTTTGTGATACAAATAGCCCCAGCCCCGTACCATGTTTTTTTGTGGTAAAAAAAGGTTGAAAAAGTTTCGGAACATCGTCGGGGGCAACTCCCGGGCCGTTGTCGCTTACCTGAAAATAAATGTTGCTTTCTGTTATGATTAATTCAACTTCAATATTTCCCCCAGTACCTGCAGCATCGATGGCATTTAAAATAAGATTGAGAATTACCTGCACCAGTTGATCATGGATTCCTTGAATGGTGGGAAGGTTCTGTTGGACAGGGATTAAACTAACCTTGCCTCTGGTTCGTTTATAATATTTTGCGATGTTCATAGCTTCTTCAATAATAGGAAGAGGCTTTATTTTTTTTCGTTCGAGATTGGCAGGGCGTGAAAAATCCATCACCTCTCGAAGCGTATCGCGAATGCGTGTTAACTGCCCACTCATAAGGTCAAGTTTTTCCCTTGTGTAATCATCAAGTTCTTTTTTTTGAAGGATTTGCACCATGGAAAAGATCGATGTGAGTGGGTTACCAACTTCATGGGCGATCCCTGCTGCTAGCAATCCAAAAGCCGCCATTTTTTCCTGCTGTAATACTTGTGCTTGCGCTTCCTGCAATTGTTTCGATCTTTCTGCGATTCGTGCTTCAAGTTCGGATTTGTTTTTAAGCAATTCGTTGTTTGAAACTTCTAACGAAGAACTGGTTCGACGCAAAAGCGTTGTTAATGAAGTTGATGCCCATGCCAGCCATCCCATGACTATCATTGTAAGCGAGATGAATATCTTGCTTTGTGAGTTATCATTTAAAAGAAAAAATAATGTCCCGTAACTTATACAGTGAAAGGTGAAACAAAGAGCAGTCACTTTCCAAGAATACCTTAAAGCACAACATAAAATTGAAAGAAAATAATAATACCTGAAAGTGCTGGAAAGACCTTCTTCATAGTAGCAAAGTAAACCTATGAACAGCGATTCCATAGCTGCTATAAATAAAGGGTACTCTCCCAAGAAGACCTTTTTTTTCCAACTGAAATAAGTGTCTAAAAGTGTATATGCTACTCCGATAGCTAAGATCGCATTTAAAAGCCCCCTACGATCCCCACTAAAATTTGCAGCATTCGCAAGAAAATAGCCTATTAAAACACCAAACCATCTGATTTTAACAACGATGGCTTCGGCATCAAGATCCCAGGGGTTTGGGGTGTTTTTGTTTACCATGTAATTCATGATAGGCCCATTGTAAAGATTTTCATCTTGGGGATCATGAGTCAAGAATTTGGGAAGGCTGTTTTTCTTCCTATGGAATAATATGAGAAACCAACCGTAGAAAGAACTTTAGGTTCGTATAAATTTCGACCATCAAAAATTACATTCTCTTTAAGCAGCCCCGCCATGAATTGGAAATTTGGATTTCGAAATTCTTGCCATTCGGTAACGATTGCCAAGGCGTTCGCACCTTGAAGCGCATCATAGGGCTTGCTGCAATAAGAAAGCTTATCACCATATATTGCCTTAACATTGGGCATTGCTTCAGGGTCATGTACCTGAACCTTTGCACCTGCATTGAGAAGGGAATCGATGAGCACCAAAGCGGGAGCTTCACGAATATCATCGGTTCGTGGTTTAAAAGCCAATCCCCAGATTGCAAAAGTCAGGCCTTTGATCTTTCCTTTAAAATGATCATTGATTTTTGAAAAAAGCAGCTCCTTCTGAAGCTCATTAACTTTGTCGATTGCTGCTAGCATCGTAGGGGCAATGCCGATTTCATTTGCCATGTGTATCAAGGCCCTAATATCTTTGGGAAAACAACTCCCCCCATATCCAGCACCAGGGAAAAGAAATTGGAATCCAATTCTAATGTCATGCCCGATTCCCCTACGGACATCGTTGATATCTCCTCCCATTTTTTCGCAGATGTTGGACATTTCATTGATGAAACTGATTTTGGTTGCAAGCATCGCATTGGCAGCGTACTTGGTCATTTCAGCACTTTCAGGCGACATGATCAATAATGGTCGTTCAGTTCTTAAGAAAGGGGCATAGAGTTCTTTAAAAACCTCTGAGAGTTCGGGCGTGCGAATTCCTATGACGACCCTGTCTGGTTTGGTGCAATCTTCGATTGCAGCGCCCTCTTTCAAGAATTCTGGATTACTGCAAATATGAATGGGGAATTTGCTATTGGCATCGACGATATCTTGAACTTTTTTATTGGTGCCTACGGGAACGGTGCTTTTGATTATCACAATTTTGGTTTTGTTTGCAGCAAGAGCGATAGATTTCGCCACCGCAAAAACTGTGGAGAGATCAGCCGCCCCTGTTTCACTTTGGGGCGTACCCACCGCAATGAACACCAAATCACTTGCTTGGATACCTTTTTGCAAATCCGTGGTGAACACCAATCGTCCATCCCGTGAATTACGATGCACCATTTCCAATAAACCAGGCTCATAGATTGGAATCTTTCCTTTTTCCAATACTGCAATTTTTGCTTCATCCTTGTCGATGCAGATTACTTCATTACCGCTATCTGCAAAACAAGTTCCCGTGACCAAACCAACATAACCTGTTCCAACTACAGCAATTTTCATTTTGATTCCTTGGGGTTTTGCAAAGTTGTGGCGATAATCTGGCGCCAGTAGTTCAATGTGTCAGAAAGTGTTTCATCTAGGGAAAAGATGGGTTTCCAAGATAAAGTTTCGTTGAGTTTATCAATGCCCACGAGTAATTCAAAATCTTTTTGGGAAGATGATGAGGGTAACTCTTCCTCGATTTTCAAGTTGGGAGTGTTTGAAAAAGAAACAAGTATTTTTAAAGCGTCAGAAATCCGAATGTTTTTTCCAGAACCAATGTTATAAGCTTCGCCTGGTTTTCCATGTTCCATCAGGCCCGCATAAGCTTTGACCGTATCTCGAACATCAGTAAGATCTCTGAATGCAGATAGCGATCCGGTTTTAATAATCGGGGGCTTTTTTAAAAGTTCGATTTCTGCAATTTGTTTCGAAAAACTTGCCATCGCAAAATCAATTGATTGCCTGGGTCCGATGTGATTAAAAGGCCTTGCACGAATAATCTCTATCCCATCGTTTACCCAGATTTGATAACTCAGAAGATCAGCTGCAGCTTTACTCGATGCATAGGGACTTTGTGGCATTAACTCAGAGGATTCAGTCTTAATTTCTTTGTTGTATTTAGCAGTGCCATAAATTAAGCCCGACCCTGCAAAAAGAACTTTGGCGGTAATGCCTGATTTCTTGATCGCATCATAAAGAATTTGCGGGGCGCCAAGATTTGCTGCCCAAGCTTCACTTGTATTCGTGAAAGACTTCCCCGTTTGGGCAAATCCAGCAAGGTGATAAATGTGTGTCGGATTGATTTTTTTTAATACGGAAGCCACTTGAACTGAATCTTTAAAATTGCTGGTATGCAGTGGTATTTTCTGAAGATGCGATGGAATGTTTTCAGGCCATTTTTCTGACCGACTGATTCCATGGATTTCCCCTGCGTACCCTTGCAGATGTTCTGCAAGATACGAACCTGCAAATCCGGTGATCCCAGTGATTAAAACCCTGCTGCCATCCATTTTTTTGTTAACGGTGCCCATATTGCTTTTGATAATACGAAAGATAATCACCTGTGCGAATCGAATTAATCCAATCAGCGTTTGCAAGATACCATTCTACAGTTTGTTTCAATCCCTCTTCGAAAACAACCGTTGGCGCCCATCCGAGTTCTTTTTCTGCTTTGGAGCAATCAATGGCATAGCGTTTATCATGCCCGGGCCTATCTTTAACATAGCGAATTAAAGAATGGGGTTTTTGCAGATTGTTGAGGAGCGCATGAGTTAACTCAAGATTTGTTCGTTCGCTTTTTCCGCCTAGGTTGTAAACTTCACCTACACGGCCTTTTCGCCAAACTGCATGAATTCCAGAACAATGATCATTTACATGAATCCAATCCCGTACATTCAAACCATCGCCATACACTGGAACTTGTTCATCCCTTTGCAAATTGCTGATGAATAGGGGAATCAACTTTTCAGGAAATTGGTAAGGCCCATAATTGTTGGAGCAGCGTGTGGTCATCGCAGGAAAACCAAAGGTGTGAACATAACTGCGAACAATCAGGTCTGAAGATGCCTTGCTTGCAGAATAGGGACTGTTTGGAGCTAGCGGGGTTTCCTCTGTGAAAAAGCCCGTATCGCCCAAGCTGCCATATACTTCATCAGTTGAAACATGAACAAATCTTTTTATGTTGTGCGTTCTTGCAGAATCTAAAAGTACCTGGGTGCCAACGATATTGCTTCGGATGAATGGGCCAGAATCCAAAATGCTTCGGTCTACATGGCTTTCAGCAGCAAAGTGGACAATTGAAGAGACGCCATCTTTTAAGGCGTTGTCGACATCGAGCTTATTGGCAATGTCGCCCTTAAAGAATTTAAGTCTGGGATTTTTTTCCAAATCCTTGAGGTTGGCTAGATTACCAGCATAGGTGAGCAGATCGAAGTTAATGACTTCAACTGTGGGCTCTTTTTCTAAAATCATGCGAATGAAATTGCTACCAATAAATCCGCAACCACCAGTGACAACTAACTTTTCCATGAACAATCCTTTATGAATGGCAAAGATATAGTTATGAAGTAACTTTTTTTGAGGGTGTTTGGGAAGATCATTTTGCAAAAAGGTTTTGAAAAGAAAAGAAGAATATTAGGAATATCACCTTTAGACTTGACATAATCCTCAACTGGATTTAACTTTAAGTCACTTGACGGCGGAAATTACTTTGTTCCTTACCGTACAAATCAGGAGTGGTAACCGTGACAAAAAAAGAAATCGTAAAGCAGATTTCTGACAAAATCGGTTTGACACAATTAAAGACCAAAGAAATTGTACAACAAACCTTTGATGCAATTGTTGACACTCTTTTAGAGATAGGTCGCATTGAATTAAGGAATTTTGGCGTTTTTGAAGTAAAACAGCGTAAAGCCAGAAAAGCTAGAAACCCGCGTACCGGGGAACGCGTTGATGTACCTCCTAAATATGTGGTTACCTTTAAACCTGGTAAAGAAATGGAAGAAAGAGTTAAAAAACTTTCTAACTTGCCTGTTGATTTGGATGGGGAAGGCGTGATCTTGGGCAATGGTGATGAAGATTCTAAGCCGACATCTTCTTCAAATACGCATTCCTAAACAAAATCAACAAATCTTTAGAGGCAACCCAGTCCTCCTAGAGTCCTTATCCCTACTTTTCGTCAAATCCATTATTATTCCTTATTTTCCCCTCAAGCTTAAATTCATTACATCCGATAAATCTATCAGGTTTAGTTGAGTTCCCAGTTATTTTATTGCTTGGGCAACTTACCTTAAGGTCTGTTTGATAGATCTTGTATGCATGAAGGGATTTCATCATGAGCCGTATTTTTTTGTTTTCCGCACTTGGATTAGCCATTCTTAGCAACACAGGTTGCCTTATTAATGCTTATTCTTCTGATCCTAGTATGCGTATCAAAGCCTTGGTCAACCAATCTGAAGACCTCAGGCAGATCGAACAGGAATGGTCTAGAATTTGGTTCACCGATCATCCTTCCCACCTTACAAACGAGCGAGTGGATGGCGGTTTGCAATAAACCGGTATGTATAATATTTAAAGACTCAACCCGACTCCTAATCTTTAGGAGGCGGGTTATTTTTTTTGATCGATCCTGTTATTTCGGCACCAGTGAAGTGTAAATAAAACCCTTCGGTTTTTCTGCCTTTTGAAAATTCGATGGAGATATGGTTCGATCCCGGATCAAGAACTAAATCATAAGTAGAAATAGAATTTGATATTTTAAATGGGTCTGCCGTTTTTACGATGCCATTAACCCGTAATTGAAATAAATCACGGGAGGTGATGGAAACCAACGATTTGGTTTGGTTGTTGGAGTTTAAATAGAAGTGGAAGGAAAGATTTTCAGAGGTACTTTGGGAGTGTTTTTGCAGATCAAAAAAACCGTCGTTTCTTGCAGAAATTAATATGCTTTTCGAATCATCTAAACCATTGAACTTGATTTGGCCAGCATAGCAGGCCCCTACGAATGTTTTGTTGTGGGCAGGTTCTTTAAGGAATGAAACCAAATCTACCAGTTCGTTATAGCTAAGGGTGTTGGGGAAAGAATCTTGGATAATCGAAGAGTTCAAAGGTTTTAATGATTCAATTTCGTTAGTACTGAAAGTTGATATTGTTCCTGTGGTGTCTGCTAATGCGATCTGATTTTCTGATGATTTGATTTTGAAGCCAATGTAAGTTTTTTTTGTTTTAGTTGTAAGTTCGAAAGTGCTGTGTGCTGGGTTTGTTTCGTGCGGGGGTTCCAATAAGGAACGAAGTATTTTAGCGGTTCCCATTTTTTGTAGGGTTGATAAATCGGGGCCAATTGAGTTGATGTTTTTATCAGTTGCATGGCAAATGAAGCAAGAAAGAGGATATGCGTTTAAAAAAACCATCTTTCCTTTTTCTAGTGTTGTGGAAGATTTGAGGTGGTTTTCAAAAAGCTGTAATTGTGAAGGATTATTGGTAGAGAGTAGTGCTTTTTTAAGAAGTAAGTTATTTAAATCATTACCTTCGGAGGATTTCGAATGATGGTATTTAAGCGCCTCGGATATTGCGGGCAATAAATTGGAGTCACATTTTCCAGAATCGAAGAATGCAAAAAGTACTTTGGCTCCTGCGGGGCTTTTTTCCAATAATTGTAATGCTTCACTTTTTAATTGTTCAGGAAACAAAACAGAACCAAGCAAACTTTGGATGCTTGCTGCTGCTATTTCAGGGTCGATTGCAAATAAGCTTTGCAAAGCAATCTGTCTTACTTTTAAACTTTCTTTCTGCGATCTGGTGCCACTTAAAATATTGATGATTACGGGGGTGGCCTCTTTTGATTTAAAAAATGCAAGGGTATTTAATAGCAAGGTTTTCTCTTCATCTTGTATTTCCTGACTACTAAGCATTGCATTAAGTTTTTTCGAATAGGATTTCAAGTTGGTGTTTTTGATCATGTTGATGCAAGCTGTTTTTGTTTTGATCTCTGAATCTTCTAGGCAGGCATCTAACATTTTTTCCCATTCTTTAAACGATGCATTTGGGAAAAAGCTTAAAGATTCTAATAGAGCGATTTTAACGGGCGCTTCCATGTTGGGTTGCTTTGAGTAATAAAGCGCTAGTTGAGAAAGTATTGATTCGGGAATGACCTTTTGGTGTTTAAGGCTTTTTAGTAAATCGACTGTTTCTAAATCACTTATGTTTTGGTTATTCAACCAAGCTATTACTCCATCCAAGGCAGTGTTGGTACGCATCATGTTTTGGATTTCGAGTATTTTTCTGATTTCTTTTTTTACCCCTGTATCCCCAACAGCAAGAATGCGTTCCAGACCATTTTTGCCTGTTAATTCCAAGGCACGAGCAAAAACCTCGAGCATTCTAATATCTGTTCCTTCGTAAAATAAAACTGAATTCACTAAACTTTCTGCTGCCCCTGGAGCATTGTTTTTTCCCATAGCAATGGTAATTGCATTTCGGAATTCGGGGGTATCAGATCCAAGGTGCTTTAGCAGAACATTAAATATTGAATCACCGCTTGGAGAGGCAAAACGGCCAAGATATTGCGCTGCAAGAAGTTGAAGGGCAGGGTCGCCTCCTGAAACGATATTTTCGCAAATAACTTGAACATCTTTGTCCCAGAAATGACCGAGAGCCTCCAACGCACGTAATTTTGGTCCCGAAGCTTTGTCTTCATCCTTGATAAATTTCGCTAACGAATCAAAGGTTTCTTTGCCTTTTCGGATAAGTGCATTGCGGGTTGCAATTCTAACGCAATCTTCTTCTGAATCGATAAGTGCGATTAAATCTGGAACTGTTTTATCATTAAGAGTGATAATGGAATCTAAATTTCGAAGCGGTATTTCTGGATCATTTGCAGTTCCCTGCCATCGAATTCTTAAAATTCTCCCTCCTGAACCTGAACCTTCATCGCCTTGCGGGCAACCTTGATCCACAATATAAATGGCCCCATCTGGGCCCTGGGTTATTTGCGAAGGAAAAAACAGCGGATCAGAAGAAGTTAGGAAAGGGAAATATTCGCTGGAAAGGAAGGTGCTCTTATCTTTGGCAGGGAATACCCCAAGTATTTCATTAGATACTTTATCTGCGATCAAAAAGAGATTTTTGAATTTCTCAGGTAGTTTGTTATCAGTATAAGCGTGGGATGAAGTTGCGTGAACTTTGGGGAAATTGATTGAGGAATAAGGTGCGTCATCACCTTCCACTAAAATCCTTAGAAAATCTGGATCGCAACAAGGTGATTGGTGGGCAAGATGCCACCCGAAATCGAATCCTTCGGTTAAATGCAGAAGCCGAGAGCCAGTGGGTTTTGCACCCGAAGAAATCTGCTGGTCTACGGAAAAGAGATTCCCATGTTGATCGAAGGAAATGTTCCCTTGTGCCTGTCGAATGCCAGTTGAATAGAGTTCAAGTTTCGTGCCATCCGGTTTGCAGCGAGCAATTCCGCCGGTACGAAGAACTTGTATTTTTTTTCCATCGGATCCCTCAAGGAGAGAATCACCCGGCGGGAAATGGAAATAAAGCCAGCCATCGGGTCCGAAGCTAAGCGCATTAACTTGATATTCATTAAAACCTGCGATGCCTTTAATGATGATTTCAGATTTCATTTCAAGTCCGCCATCAGGCTTGATTTTATAGCGAAGAATGAATCCCGAATCTGCAAGGTAAATAAAAGAATCATGTAAAACAAAAGCAGAAGGGGAAAAGGGTTCAAGTAGAGTGATAGGGGTTTCCCAGAGCCCAGTGGTTTTGTTTATAGTGAAGGCTTTAATTTTGTCAGGTACGGGTTTTTTAAGAGCAAGTCCTTCTTTCAAATTCCCAATAGTCCAAGATGATGCTTTAAGCTTTTTGGTAAAATTTGTGCTTCGCTCGAGGACAAAGGCTTTGCCATCTTCTGAAAAACAAATTGAGGAGGGATTAACAACAATGGGGTTTTGCGCAACAATTTCGACTTTAAATCCTTCAAGAGTTGCAATGCCTTTAAGTGCGGAATTAGCTTGGCCTTGATCTACTAAGGAAGGTTTTAATTTTTTGCTGGATTGAGCAAAAGCATTCGATTGATAACAATTTGGTTCGGTGTAAAGCAGAAGAAGGGTTAAAGCAAATAATAGAGTAAAAGGTTTGTTCATAGTTGGGTAACTTCACTCATGATTAAGAACAGGATAAAATTAAATGCCATTAGCTGGAATTACAACAAGTGTTTTTATTTCATTGTTGCGTAGAATCTGGAGCTTTGATTGTTGATTTGCAATGGATTTGCTGGAGGCATAAAAAAGGTCTTCGAGTGAGTCGGTCCAAATGTTATTGAGGGAAAGGATACGATCGCCTTTTATTAGTCCTGCTTTAGCAATTACGCTTCCAGGGGCGACAGAAATAATATCTAAACCATCACCTATATCCGTTTCGAGTTTTTGAACCTCAAATCCCCAGACACCTTTGGAGCATAAAGTTTCTCGGTTTTTACTGTTGCCCATCATTCGATCCATCATGGCTTTGATGGTGTCTTGTGGGATGTAGTTGTTAGGGGCAAAAACGATGGAGGATTCTTTATAGTCGATGGCAAACTTGTATCGAGAGTAGGTCGAAAATCCAATGATGCCTTCGATGGGGCCGAAGAATTTAGACATGACTTTAATTGTTGGATGATCCATGACAATCACAGAATTGTTTTGAGTTTTCAGGCTACCGACTTCAAGGGATTGAATGTTAGCTTGCCCACCTGCACCAAAGAGGGAAAACCCAAGGGAAGGTTTGATCACTTTGGCTTCGGTTGCGACTTTGCTGCTGATGAGAGTAACAGGAGCACCCGTGTCAAATAAAAGTCTATAAGGCCCTTTGTCGTTCACTTTAACAGAAACAACGATATGCCCAGTTTTTAAAATTTCGAATGGTACTTTAACGGGTTCTTGAGCTTTGATAGAGGAGCATAAGAGCAAAAAGAGCAGGCCTGATTGTAAACCCAAAAGATATATAGAAGGCATGGTTACAATCCTTTCCCTGGTGTGAGTTCCAGAGCTAGAACTTGTTTTTTGCGAAGAATTTCAAGTTGTATTTTCTTTCCTTCTGGTGCCGAGCGGTACATCTTTGAAAGATCATCCAAAGAAGTTACTTCAGAATCATTGAATTTAAGGATGAGGTCGCCTTTTTGGATATTAACTTTGTAGCCCGGACTATCTTTTAGTACATCGAGAACAGCCAAGGGTTTTGAATCTGGATTAATTATAATACCTAAGGACCCCCGAAGCGCTGGATTTAAATCTTGCTTCTTTCCTGTGAAAGCACCAATGGTTTTCATGAAAGAGCCAAGTGCATCTAATCCTGATCCAGAGTTTTTTCCTGAAACACCCAGGGGCGCCTTTGGCTTAAAATCGAGTAGAGTCCAGATCATTAAATCTTTGGAAACATCGATTTCGATTTTGTGTTTTGCGAGTAAATCATAACCAATAAGGCCATGCATTTCCAACCCGCCAAGAGCCATGCCATTCATTCCAACAAGTTGGAAAGGTGTTTCGAGTTTGACCCGCATTTTTTCTGAGAGGAGTCCGCCCTCGAGAAGGAACTTGTCGAGAATGCACCAGCCGTTTTCATCGGAAACGAGCCCAAGTGATTTACCAGGCTCTGCAGCAAAAAAAGTAACAGGGGCCCCAGTATCAAGGATGAAGTTGAAGGGGCCCTTGTTGTTGATTTTCGCCCTGACAACCAAGTGGCTGGATTTGGTAACACGAAAAGGTATCTCTATAGGCAATGCTTTATCTGCTGCATCAATACTCAAGATTGGTAGGAGAGCAATAAAAAAAGCGATCCAAGCATTGCGAATAAAGAGCATCAGAGAAGTACTTTCTTCCAATTACTTGATAGGGGAATAATCAGTAGGGTTTAAGTAAACTGATTCTACTTTCTTGACAATTTTGCCACTTTTTTCAGAGGCATCCCTAGCGCTAAGCCATGCAGGATCAGCACGGAAACCTTTCCAAGAGGCATCTGCAGCTTCTTTGCTTGGATAAGCAAGAATGTAAACCATCATGTCTTCAGCTTTGGTTTTATCTGTAGGTTTCCAAAACCCAATGATGGTGATGCCATGCTTTTCAAAAAGCTTGCATGTGTGATCACGGAACCTTGCGTGAAGAGCATCCATTCTGCCCGGTTCAGCGTAGTAAGTTCGCATTTCAAAAACACGCTCGGTCTTGGATGCATTCACGGGTTTTGCCTCTTGTGCTTGAATGGGGGAAATGCCCCCCAAGGTTAAGGTTGCGAATAAAACAATCATACGATTCTTAAAGCTTGCGATCATGTGTATATCCTTGTTAAAAAAGTTACTTGACGGGTTTACCAATGCAAAAAAGATGGTCTACACCTCGAATGTAAAGCTTGTCATTAGCTACAGCCGGGGTCGAGAAAACGGGTTCTCCCAAAGAGTTTTTACTGATCATTTTAAAACTACCTTCAGCCTGAAAAATAGTAACATCACCATTTTCGCCAATAGCAAAAATATTGTTGTCGATCATCAGTGGAGAAGCAGTAACGGGGCTGTCGAGTCTTTCGCTCCATAATTCTTTGCCACTGACAGCAAGATTGCATAGAGCCATTCCTTTGTCAGTAACACTAAAAATATATTCTTGTTTGGAGATCATGGAAGGAACATAAGGAAAAGACTTGCGATTTTCCCAAAGAAGGTTGGTGGGTGTAACATCACCTGTGCCGCCAAGTTTGACAGCGATAAGGTGTCTATCTCCTGCACCATCCCCACTGCACGCTACAATAACACCCGAGGTAACAACTGGTGAAGCAACAGTGCGCAGGGGCATTTTTGAGAAACTCCAGGTGTAGTTCCAGTTTTCGAGTCCTTTATCAGCATCATAGCTGGTGATGCCCGCAGAGGTAGCGACGAGGAGTTCCAATTTTCCGTTTTCAAGAGTGTTGAACAAAGGTGTTGAATAACAAGCTCTGAATGCTTTTCTGGGGATATCCCAAAGGGTCTTTCCAGTTTTGGAATCAAAAGCAAGAAGTTGAGCCGTGCCATCTTGATCGTTGTTAAAAATCACTTTGTTGCCGTGAACGATGGGGCTATGACCTGGTCCATGTTGACTGTTAAAAGCGCCCAGGTCTTTTTTCCAAACTTCTACCCCATTGAAGTCGTGCGCATACAATGCGATGTTTTTGCCATCCCAGATGATGTTGTAGACTCTTTCGCCATCGGTTGCAGGGGTGCAGGATGCGAGGGAGTTTTTAATATGAATTTTAGCGACAGAGGCGTTAAAGGATTTTTTCCAAAGGAGTTTTCCGGTGTTGGAATCAATGCATTGGAGAAATCGTTTGGTGCCATCGGGTAGGGAAGAGTGAAGGAAAAGATGTTTATCCCAGATGATAGGAGCGGAGTTTCCAACATCGGAGAGAGGTAACTTCCAGAGGATATTCTCGGTTTTTGAGAATTTGGTGGGGATATTTTTGGAGTCAGAAATGCCTGTGCCATTAGGGCCACGAAATCTTGCCCAGTTGGTTGCATCAGCCATACAAAGTGCGGGCGAAACCAGAACTAAAAAAGTAAAGCAAATAAAGCGCATGGGTACGGGCTCCAGTAGTAGTCAAGTAAGGACTAAACAATCAGAGCTTATTATAACATCTCGAATTTCAAAGAACAAAGGTTTGACGCTTGTTAATTCAAGGATTCTTTCGATTTTTTTGGAAGCCTCGGGGGCCAAACTAGGAAGGTTAATAGAACCAAGCAGCCGAATGCAATGTGCATTCTTTCGAAGTAAACATGAGGAATCCCAGGGTAGAAAAGAATGCGGTTGGCAAGTTGAGGAATGAAAGGCGCTTCCGAAACATCCTGCTGCCCCGCATCGGAGCGTAAGTTTCTTTCCCAAACGGTGAGCGGGCATTCGATATCAAGCATGCCTTCGGTTGCGACTATACCAATGCAAACAAGATGGATGACTCTAAAGATAAAGGCCCTAGCCCAGGTTTTTTTAAAGATAATCCCAACTAAAATTGCAAGCTGGCCAAGTACCACAAATGCAACAAAGGCAAGATGGAGGATGACCAGCGCATCAGCAAGAAAGGAATAATACATGGGTTTAGAATAGCACCGGTTTGCCAAGTTTTCTACGAACTACGCTGAATTGCCCCATGTGCATAAGAGTATGGTTAGAGCAAAGGAGTAAAAGTTTTCCTAACGTTGGGGCCTTGGCCGCCAGCCTTCCCGTGGTTGGTTTGTCTAAGTCTGCATCTTTAAGCTTGCGCAAAGCGGTAAGAGTTGCCAATCGAGATTCTTCCATCATTTTTAAGTATTGCAACTTGGTTAAAAACCCTGCCTTGCTCTGTTTAGAGTTTGAATCACGGCTATGGGTTGTTTCGAATTCGGGCGTTAGAACAGGATAAGAGACATCAGGCAGATTATTAACGGTCATTCTTTCAGCGGAAATTAAATGCCCTATCTGCCAGGCGATATGATTGGCCCCTTCCACAGGGCAAACCAGCAAATCGTCATCCGACAAATCAGAAAGGAACATGGAAAGCATTTGTCCGGTGGACTCTAAAGCAGAAGCTGTAATTTCAATTGCGTTCATAGGGTTTTCCTAGAGAGTAAAAGTAAAAGATAATCATAGCATGAAATTTAATGGGTTAAAGTGTCCAATTCCAAGAATACATCTCTTCAAGGCGGGCGAGTTCCGTGAGGTTGTATTGGAGTGGTGTAACAGTGATATAACGGTCTCTTAGAGCAGCGGTGTCGGTATCAGGAGTGGGGTCAGGGCAGGTGAAATCAGCGCCTATCCAGAAATAAGTTCTGCCTCTAGGATCGGTGCGTTTATCGAAGCGTTCTTCATAGGTTGAGATGTTTTGAGGGGCCACACGCACGCCAAGAACCGGGCCATTTTCAAGGCTGGGAATATTGACATTAAACAAGGCGCCTGGCGCGGGTTTCTTGTTGATGATTTGTTCAATGATCTGCCTTGCAAGCATAGCCCCTGTTTTGAAATCAAGAGGTGCGGGCTTGGTGTATTCCAAAGAACAAGCAATGCTGGTGACACCAAAAAAGGCACCTTCAATTGCAGCAGCGACCGTGCCTGAATAAAGGACATTGATACCCGCGTTGGAACCTGCGTTCAAGCCGCTGATGATAAGGTCTGGGCGATAGCCCAAGAGTTCTCTCAAGGCGAGTTTGACACAATCAGCGGGTCTACCTTCGACAGCCCAGCCTATACGAGTCATGTTTTCATCGTTAATTTCTTGAACGACAATGGGATTGTGAAGAGTAACAGAATGCCCTGTTGCGCTTTGTTCTGAGGCGGGTGCAACAACTTCGACAGATCCAATTTTTTGCAGTTCGAGCCGTAGAGCCCTAAGGCCCGGAGCATAAAACCCATCATCGTTAGTCAGCAGGATTCGCATTATCGTCAGGCTCCGTTTCTTTTTCCAAGGCGGACTCGATCTCATTTTCCAGTTTTTTGTGCCTTAGTACATGGTGGTAATGTTGAGCAAAGCGATGAGCTTCATCGCGAACATATTGCAGCAAGCGCAAAGCGGATGAATGCCTGCCCAGGCGGATGGGTTCGGAATCCCCCGGGCGGAAGATTTCCTCATCTTTCTTAGCAAGTGAAATCAGGCATGGCGGTTCGATACCCAATAACTTAAAGGCATCAAGTGCGGCATTGAGTTGCCCTTTGCCCCCATCGATGAGAATAACATCGGGGAATATTTCTTCGGAGTCGCGTTGTTTTCTGAAGCGCCTGAAAACCACTTCCCGGATGGATGCGTAATCATCAATGCCTTCGACCGATTTGATCCGGAATTTTCTATATCCCTGTTTAAAGGGTAAACCATCGAGGAAACGCACAAGAGAAGCCACGGTCTCGGTTCCACCCAGATGGGCAATATCAATACCTTCGACCGTTCTTGGAGTTGCAGCGAGCCCAAGGATTTTTTTTAATCCATTGAGGCCTTTTTTAGGATCGATGGGAAAGGCGCCTGGCTGTACATCGCGTTTGTTGTCGCCTCGATCCTCCAGCTTTTCAAGTGATAGAATTTCATCGCGTATTCGTGCAGCTTTTTCAAACAAAAGTTCTTTGCTTGCTGCTTCCATTTCTTTGCGCATTTTCCTGAGGAGTTTCTTTTTGCGCCCTTCCAGTACATGAATCAATGATTTGATCTGCGCACGATATTCTTCTCTGGTGACTCTGAAATTGCAAGGTGCGGTGCATTGTCTGATGCTGTGAAGGAGGCATGGGCGGAACCAGCGCCATCGATTATCAGTGGATTTGATATCCAGCCCACAGGTTCGAAACTTGAATACTCTTTGCAGGATAAGAAGTGCGTGTTTAAGTGCCTTGGAATTGGTGAATGGGCCGTATAGCCTGACCCCTTGTCTGCGTGGTGAGCGAGTAAATTCGACCCGGGGGAATTCTTCGCGCACCCTAATTTGCAAGTAAGGAAAGGTTCTTCCATCCTTTAATGCAGCATTGAACCGGGGTTGAATATCTTTGATAAGCCTGGCTTCAAGAAGAAGAGCATCCACTTCGGTCTCGGCTTGAAGGAATTCAATTTCTTCGATGAGTGGAACTAGGTTCTGGGTTCTGGGATCTTCAGCAGCGGCTTTGGTAAAGTAGTGAGATGCTCTGCTGCGTAAGTTTTTTGCCTTGCCTATGTAAAGAACAACTCCCTTGGCATCTTTCATGATGTAAACACCAGGAGAGGCAGGGAAAGTTTTGACTTTTTCGGAAGGAGGCAGGCTGTTTTCCATCTAACCCCAGTCCAGAAGAAAATAGGGCAACTCTACCGGGGAACAATCCGGTCTTTGCCAATCATGGGTCGTAACACTTCTGGAATGATAACAGATCCATCAGCCTGCTGGTTGTTTTCCAATATTGCAATGATGGCTCTGGTGACCGCAACCGCAGTGCCATTAAGCGTGTAGGCGAAGCGAGTCCCCTTTTGACCTTGGGATTTACTGCGAATATTGAGCCTACGGGATTGGTAATCGGTGCAGTTGGAAGTGCTGGTAACCTCACCATAATCTCCGCCGTTCCCTCTTCCAGGCATCCAAGCTTCGAGATCGTATTTTCGGTATGCAGGCCCGCCCAAATCGCCCGTGCAGGTATCAATGACCCTATAGCAAAGGCCAAGGCTTTGGAATATTTTTTCTTCGATGCGAAGTATGTCGAGGTGGATAGCTTCTGCTTGCTCAGGAGTGCAGAAGGCAAACATTTCGACTTTGGTAAATTGATGAACCCTGTATAAGCCTCGGGTATCTTTACCGGGTGCACCAGCTTCGGTACGGAAGCAGTGAGAGAGCCCAGCATAGCGCAAAGGCATGTTGGCTTCATCAAGAACTTGATCGCGGTGCATGCCCCCGAGAGTGATTTCAGCGGTAGCAACTAGGCACAGATCAGTATCTGCGATGGTGTAAACCTGTCGTTTTTCGGGGTCTGGATCGCGTGGGATGAAACCGATGCCCTCGAGAACTTCAATGCGAGCAAGATCTGGAGTAATTACGGGGATGAAACCTTCTTGAACCAGGGTGTTCATAGCGTATTGAACAAGAGCGAGTTCGAGCAAAGCGCCTTCGTTCTTGAGGTAATAAAATTTCTGACCCGCAACCGAAGCACCTGCTTCAAAGTCTGCAAGTTGCAATGAATCACAAAGGGCGACATGATCTTTTGGTGTGAAGTCGAATTTTCTTGGTTGCCCCCAGTGCTTGATTTCTTTGTTGTCTTCAGCAAGCAAGCCAACAGGCGCATCAGGATGGGTCATGTTGGGGATGATATTAAGGACGGCTTTAAGATTGCTTTCGGTTTCTCGAACTTGCGCTTCCATTACATTGACTTGTTCACGAAGAGCTTTGCCTTCGCCAACAAGTTGTTGTTTAATGGTAGGGTCTTTTTCTTTGGGAATGAGTTTAGACAACTCATTTTGTTTTTGTTGGATGTTCTGAATGGTTGAGAGTAATTTTTTTCGTTCGTCATCGATAGCAACGACTTTGTCAACATCCGCGACAAGGTTGCGGTTTTTGCAATTGGATTTGACGGCCTCAAGGTTGGCACGAATAAAAGCAGCATCAAGCATGAGAAGTCTGGCCTCCAAAAGAGGAAGAGAACGCAATAGTAGAGAAGTGGATCAGGGTCTTTTACCGAGTGGGATGTAGGGTTGATCATTCTTGCCTACAAAGATTTGCTCGGGTCGGAAGATCCGGTTGTTTTTCAACTGTTCGAGCCAGTGTGCAGTCCACCCAGCGACGCGTGAAATAGCAAAAATAGGGGTGAACAAATCCCGTGGGATCCCCATGCTTTGGTAAACGATGCCCGAATAGAAATCCACATTCGGATAGATGCCTTTAGGGCCTAGAATACCTGTTGCAACCTTCTCGATTTCAAGCGCAAGGTTGTAGATATCTGGCTTGCTGGTTTCTGCAAACATATGCTCTGCAAGTTCCTGCAGCACCGTTGCCCGTGGATCTTTCACCTTGTAAACACGATGCCCAAAACCCATGATCTTCTTTTTGTGTAAGACCGCATCTTCAAGCCAACTCTTTGCTTTTTCTGGAGTGCCTATTTCATCAAGCATTTCGAGAACTTCTTCGTTGGCTCCCCCGTGCAGTGGCCCTGCCAGCGTGCCTATTGCAGAATTTACCACCGTAAATGGGTTTGCTAAAGTAGATCCCGTTACCCTACTGCTAAATGTAGACGCATTCATCGTATGTTCTGCGTGAACTATCAAGCACGCATCAATCACCTTGGTAATCGATGCAGAAGGTTCTTCCTCGGTTAGCATGTAATAAAAATTCGCAGCATGGCCTAGATCATCACGGGGCGGAATGGCTTCATCACCATGCCTTAAACGATGAAATGCCGCAACTATAGTCGGAAGCTTTGCAATCAGTCTGATTACCGCTTCCCAATTCTTTTCAGGGTCGGTGCGATCTTTGGTTGGGTAAAACATGCCACATGCTGCAACCCCTGCTTGCAACGCATCCATGGGATGACCAGATTCGGGAAGACATTTAAGCAAATCAATGATTTTGTATTTTAATCTGCGATGAAGACGCAGTTGGCTGTCGAAAGTGGCAAGTTGTTTTTGCGAAGGCAATTCACCCTTAAGAAGTAGCCAGCATGTTTCTTCAAAGGAACTTTCCTTGGCGAGGGTTTCGACAGCGATCCCCCGGTACTCAAGTCGAGCTCTTTTGCCATCAATAAAACTAATTGCAGATTCCGCAACTGGCACATCAGCCAATCCGGGACGGTATTCGGGTTCCGCCATGGTAGGGTCTCAATTTATAAAGGTGAGTTGAAGTATTAATTCATGTATTACACCAATATTAGTATAGAAAACTTCTAATAGAAAGTGGGGAGAGAGTAACTGTTATTGTCTTAAGTTGTTGTTATTTATAGGTTTAAGTTCGTTGCAATAGTGTGAATACAAATAAAAATCGAAGAAAATCAGGAAGTGCATAACGAGATTCATTGCAAGCCAGCGAAGTCTACTTAGAATAAGCATATGTCTACCACCAATATTTCGCTTGATATGATATCAACCCCTGCAAAGCCTGCATTGCTTTCTCTGCCCCCTGAAGGCCTTAAAGCTTGGATCCAGGAAAAGCAACAACCTGCACACCGCTTGGTGCAAATCAAGCAATGGTTGCTCTTAAAACGATGCATGTCTTTTTCCGACATGAGTGATTTACCCAAATCGTTAAGAGATGACCTCGCTAATGCTTTTACATTGTATTCTGAAGAAATTGAAATTCATAAAATCGCAGAGGATGATACTCGAAAACTAATACTAAAGCTTCAGGATGGTAACCGGATTGAATGTGTGTTGATGAAAGAGGAGAGTCGCAGAACTGTTTGCGTAAGTACGCAGGTGGGTTGCGCCATGGGTTGTGTTTTTTGCGCCAGTGGAATTGATGGCGTGGTAAGGAATTTGAAGTCGTATGAAATCCTTGAGCAGATGATACTTGCCCGTAACTTATTGCCTGAAAGTGAAAGGCTTAGCCATGTGGTGATCATGGGAATGGGCGAACCAATGGCAAATCTCGACAACCTGCTCGAGGCCCTAGAAATAGCTTGTTCCCCAAAGGGACTTGGGTTGAGTGCTAGGCATATCACGATTTCCACGGTTGGGCTTCCAATAAAAATAAAACAATTGGCTGATACAGGAAAGCAGTATCATCTTGCGGTTTCTCTGCATGCACCAAACGACGAGATTCGATCGAAGATTGTGCCAACTAACGCTAAGATTGGTATTCATGAAGTTCTTGACGCTGCGGATTATTTTCAAGAAGTTACAGGCAGGCAGGTGACTTTCGAATACATTTTGTTGGGCGGTATCAATGATCAGGATGATCATGCGCACGAACTAGCTGCATTGCTTCGAAAAAGAAAAGCCCATGTGAACTTGATCCCGTTTAATCGTGTACAGGGGTTGCCTTTTGCGAAGCCGGAACAGGAAGCTGTGCATGAGTTTGTGAGAATATTAAAGGCATCGGGCCAAACGGTAACAGTACGAAAACGCAAGGGGGCCGACATCGATGCCGCTTGTGGCCAATTGCGAAGAGCGAGCGGGCAAAGATTAAAGACTGATTAAAGTGGGAAATTACCTTTCAATCTTCATCGCGTTGAGTGTTACAATTTAAAAGATATTGAACTGTTTAAAAGCCTACAAGAATACCGGGAGACCATGTTGACAGCAATTGGTCAATCTAGCGCCCAATATGCTTTACGCGACCCAGACATCAGATTGATGCTGAGGGTGCGTGCGGATGAACCCGGGGCGTTTGAACAATTGGTGCTTTTGTTTCAACAAAGGCTTGTTGCCATTATGAAGCCTATGGTTGGTAGCAGGGAAGAAGCTGAAGATCTTGCGCAGGAAGCATTTCTTAGGGTCTACAAATCGCGTAAGAACTATCACCCGAAAGCGAAATTCAGTACCTGGCTTTTTACCATTGCCAACAATCTTGCATTGAACAGCATTCGTTCTAAAAAGCGGCGACCTCAAGTATCTTATCTTACATCAGAATCCGGCCAGCAGCAGCAGGTTGGAATTGATCAGCGCCTGCCTGAAAAGCAGAGTCAGCCCGAAATCCACCTTCATAATGTTGAACTTGCAGATGTAATCGCCAAGGCTTTGGATGGGTTGAATGAGCGCCAAAGAATGGCTGTTGTCTTGAATAAATACGAAGACATGAATTATGCAGATATTGCAGTGGTGATGGGTCTAACGGCAAAAGCGGTGAAATCGCTATTAAGCAGGGCAAGGGTTAATTTGCGTGAGGTATTAAAAAAGTACATTTACATGGATGGGGCAGTACCCGAGAAATACGAATCATAATAATAAGGGTTATAGAGATATGACTGAACCAGAAGAAGCGGATGATTCACTGGAAAAAGAAGAGCTTTACTCTTCTTATCTGGATGGAGAGTTGACGGAAGAGGAGGCCCGTGAGTTTGAAGCCAAGCTTGCTTCAAGCCCTGAGGAACGGGCTAATTTTCAAGCCATGAAGAAAACATGGGAGATGCTTGATTATCTACCCAAGCCTGATGTAACCATGGCGTTTACAGCAAAAACCATGGAAAAGATGAGGGCGTTAAGTAATCCAACTATCGCAATAAAAGAGTATTCATACGGAGACAGAAGATTATTGGTTGCTGCAGTATTGCTGATTTTGTTTGTGGGTGGATTTGGGATAGGTTCGTATTCATTGAGGAAAACTGTAAGCATTGAAGAAGAAATAATACGCAATTTCGGGCTTTATGAAAACAAGAAGATCTACGAACAAATTGAGAACATCGAGTTTCTGAAAAAGTTGGATGCCCCGGATTTGTTTGGTCAAGATCCCTCTGGCTTGTGAAAGGCTTAAATATGTATTTCATAAAACTATCTGTGGTTTTGCTGGGCTTAGTTTGCTTAGTTGCTTTGGGGTATCCTGCGGGGATTTTGGCTGATGCCCGTGATGAACAGGAGCAAAAATACCAAAGCCTTCTAAAGAAATTAAAGGCTTCACCCGAGCATTACAATCAGTTGTTGAAGAATCACGAATCCTTTCAAGCGTTGCCTCAGGAAAAACAAAAGACGCTTAAAGACCTTGATAACGCAATCCATCAATTGATGAAGAGTTATGATTCTTTTCAGGCATCGGGGAAGGAGAAACAGGGCGCCCTTAAGAAATCAGAAGGAAGCGTAGCCAAGTCGGATGCCCAAGAAGCAGGAAGGTTGCTCGAGGTTTTTCAAAAGTTTGGGGAGTGGTATGAAGCTTTGAGTCAAACCGAAAAAGATAGGCTGGGAAAAGCAGCGCATCCAGATGGTCGTATTGCTGAGATTAGGGATATTATGACAAACCAATGGATGATGCGCCTTCCAAAAGTCGATTTGGACGGGTTGATGAAACTCGATGAAAAAGCCCGAAGTGTTCAGATCGTAAAGATGAAAAAAGAAGAGCAGATAAGAGTAGCGCAATCATTTGACAAGAAGAGGAAAGCGGGATTGTATTCAGAGGAAGCGCTAAAATTTATCACCCAAATCAAGCAGCAACTCAGCAGCGAACAATTGGAAAAAGTCAGTAAGTTGGAGGGTAAAAAAACAGCATATACGAAAATAATCCTAGATCTTGCTGAAGATAACCCCCCATTGCCCTTGAATAAACTGGGTGCCAAGTATCTGGTGATGAAGGATCTTCCCACCGAGGTTTCTGCACAGTTGAAAAGTCTTAAACAATTGGGTGTGTATAAGCAGATTGAAATAACTAAAATTGAAAAGAGATGGCCTGCGTTTGCCCGGGGTGTTACGGAGATAATAAGAAAAAGCGATCCATCGTTTAACTACGAGTTCGGTGCGTGTAAATTTAATGACTTGCCCGAAGATATTAGGACAGTTGTGGAGAACGAATTAATTCAACTGTTGCAGGACGATGAAAAAGTGAAACTTCAGGCGGTAGAAGGGAAATGGCCAGATTACCCTTTAATGATAAGGGATCTGGCCAGAGTGCATTTGGTGACAATACCGGGAATTTCAATTCCCCCGGAATTGTTGCAATTAAAACCGGGGAAAGGTCCGATGATACTCCGCTAAAAGTTAACCCTTGGCATTAAGCTTGATGGCAGAATTATCAGCGACATTAACCCAAACATGAACATGTGGGCTGCCTCTGAAATACCAGACAAAAGAAGGGCCTTCCAAACGCCAGTTATCCCAAACCCCATCTTTACCGATATCGCCCTGCTGATAGAAGCTAAGGTTGCAGGTATCTAAACCACCTTGTTTTGCCAAGCAAGCCATCGCTTCGTTTTGATCAGCCATTCTGAAAGGTTCGATCAAGCCGCTGAGAACACCCTGCAACTCTTTTTTCTGAGTCGAATCAAGCTTGTTGACCGCGATGCCAGAAAACTTACCTTCCTTGCCTTTGAATGCAACTGCAGCTTCAGGAGGAGTTTTTTCGACCAATGCGATTTTTCTTTGGTCTTCGCTTAGAAGTTGATAAACCTTGTTGGCTTTCAAGGCTTGTGGCCAGAAGATATTGCCTTTGTGGTCAGCACCTTCGTTGAAAGTATCCGCTGCATGGCCGTAGAAAATAGGCCCACCGAACGCAACGCTGTCTTCAGAGTTACCATCAGCCCTGAGGGTCATATGCCTGCCGGTCATGACAAATTCGAATTTGCCCGAACCAGGTTTGCCGAAGATTGCGATGCTTTGGTCGGCACCCCATTCTTTACCACTGGTGTCATCTTTAAGTTGTTTGAGGAATTTGGAGTACCAATCAGGGTTGACGAGGCCTTTAAAAATTTCGTGAATGAGGTCTTGTTGTTTTTTTGAATAATATTCGCTGCGAATATGGGGTTTGGTGATCTGCCAGTTGTTGGAGACGAAGGTTCGCAGCAATCCTCTGCTAGCATCTTTATGATCCCAATCAAAGCAGATTTCTTTTCTTTGTGCATCTGTAAGGGATTCGTATAAGCCCTTGACAGCAGTTTCATCTGCCTTGGAGTTATCAGGAGCGGCGTGGGCAAATTGGTTGCCTGTTGCGGAGGCAAGGCCGATAGCGGAAACACTCTTGATGAAGTTTCTGCGGTTAAGGGGATTAGAGTCTGAGTTGTTAGGATTTGAAAAAATCGGGTCACTCATGAGAGTCTCCTGGTAAGGGTGGGAAGAGGCCTAGTTGGATGGTAACCCAAAGTAGGGAAGATAACAAAGAACAATTTTGGTTCATGCAGGATTATTTGGGTTGGCGGGTGGTTTTCCTTTTCCAGCTTTGATGTAGGCTTCCCTACCTTTTGCATAATCATCGGAATGTAAAATCTCCAGATTTGCAGAGCCACTTTCTAGGCATTGCGCATGAATTTGTTTAAGGAAGGGAACACACCACCCACAACCGGTACCCGCACCACCGCACTCGGAAATCAGGCTGGGGACTCTGGGCTTTTCATGTCTGATGAAGCTCAAAATTTTCCTTTTACTTACATGGAAGCAATAGCAAACTTTAGCATCGAGTTCCATTTGAAGGCTCCTTTCAAACTGTTTCTTCTGTGTAATTTAACATGAATGATGAAAATACTAAACAGGGGATTGTGCAAATGCTATTGCAGCCAAGTTAGAACTTGTTATTTGGGGAAGGGATTAAATGTGAATGAATGTGATTATAAGCGGTGAAAATCAATCTTATTCGGGTATCTTAGTGAGAGATAAAAGCAAGAATTTGTTGAATCAAATTGCAATGGTGCTGATAAGCGCTGTTTTTTGCGTAACACCAGCCTTTTCTCAGCAGCCAATGCCGTTACAGCTATCGCCTTTACAGCAAGCGGTTCCGCCCCCGCCGCCACAGCCTCTTTTGGGCGCGCCTATTCCTGCGCCTAATTCCGTTCCATCCGCACCCGGTGCGCCTAGTGATCTTGTTCGGTCACCATTAGACCCTATGAATGTAGATAGTTTGCCGCCAACACTTTTTCCTCAAACCCCTGTATTGGTGGATAATCTTACAAGAGACAAAAGCATTTATGGCTCGGTAAAAGATGACCCTGCAATATTTATTAATGTGGATTTTGGTGGGGTATTGCCCAAGCTTACCAATCAGCTTCAATCTACTGTTACTTATCAGAACGGCCGTGTGGTAAATGTCAATCTTCCTTCTGCCCCATTGGATTGGGCTTTTCAGCCCCATTTGGAATTAGGTTATCGGCTTGCAGGAGAACAAGGAGGTTTTGCAGTATCATGGCGTGGATTTTCTTCATCGGGAAGTTCAAGCGAACCAATCAATAAAATTCCTGCAACAGTAAATACAGAAGTAAGTTTTAACATAGGCGATATTGATTATATTGCCCCGATGTTTCAACCTTTTAACAAGTTTGATGTGTTCTTTAGGATAGGTGCCCGGATAGGTGGAATCTACTTTACAACGACTCAGGAAAACAACTTTGAAAACTTTTCGGAAACAAACTACATGTTTGGAGGGGGGCCGCATTTTGCGATTGAAACCCACAAGAGATTTGAAAAGATACCTGGGTTCTCGCATTTTGCTTCGGTTGATGGAACAGTACTTATAGGTCAAACAAGTCAGAACTTTTCGGCCACTCAAGGGCCATTTTCTGCAACCAGCAGTCAGTTTGTTATCCAATCCATTCCTGCAGTAACTTTTCAAACAGGCTTTAGCTACACCCCAATCCGGGCATCGAATACCAAGTTTTCTGTTGGTTATCAGCTTGAGCAATGGTGGAACATTGCCAATGTGAATGAATCCAAGGGTCAGTTAGGCGATAATGGTTTTTTTCTGCGAAGCCAGGTTGATTTCTAAATTCTGGTTTTAATGCTTGCGTTCAATTCCTATAGGCCTATTTTATCAATTATTGTTACCCCACCCGAATCTGCGGATTAAAACATGAAATATCGATTGCTTGGAAATACTGGCCTCAAAGTTAGTGAGCTTTGCTTGGGAACGATGACATTTGGCAAACAAGCCGATGAACGCACTTCGTTTGCAATCATTGACAAAGCTGTTAATGCAGGCGTTAATTTTATCGACACCGCAGATGTCTACCCGATTCCCCCCGATGAAAATACTTGGGGAGCAACCGAAGAAATCATAGGCAAATGGCTTAAAGGCAAAAGGAATCAGTTTGTACTTGCCACTAAATGCAAGCAGCGAGTGGGCCTT
>QWPF01000160.1 GCA_003671255.1 Planctomycetota bacterium
CAGATGGAGTTCGAATTTGGGTTCCACCATTTCCAGCCATATCGACAACGATGGAATTGGCGTATCGAAACAAGAGCAATGCGCCTGTTGAAAATGTTTTTGTGAATCCAGCTTCAGATGCAACATTCCATCGGTTGGTATTGTTTGCTACGGTTTCGGAATTAGCTCGCTCCCTGATTGCGACTTCGTTTGCATAAAACTGTGCTGCAAATGCAAATCTCTGCAAAGTAACGGGAAGTGCTGCGAGATAGACATTTTCTCTTCGGAACTGAAAATCGCGGCTGTTTACCAGCCCGAGTTCGCAGGATTGTTCGAGTTTGATAAGAAACGGGTGATCATAACGGCCCGCAGGATCGCCCTTGTAAGTCAGGCCCATCGAATCAAAAGGGCCTTTGTCTGGGTCAAGGTTGTCCAGATAATTTATGCCATCTTGTTTGAACGAAACCAATTTAAAGGGTGCGTCAATTTCTTTCGGTGCTTTACTTGCAACTGCTGAACGATTCTCAGAATCATATTGGGATAGTAATTCAATATAGCCCGAGCCTTCCATGTGGCCTATGCCGTATTTCCCTGGCTTTTGGGGATTAGGGGCCATTGCCATGGAGGCTGGATCATCGGGCGGCATTGCGGGTCTGTCTTGATTGCCTGCGGAAGCGAAACGGGCCCGTGGGTCGGGAAGTAGATGGAATTGCTCTAGTTTCCAGTTAGCGTATTTGTCTTTAGTTGCAAGAATTTGATGCACTTCATTGTCGGCCCTGTTTCGAAAGAAGCCTCTGCTACAACCCGGCATTAAAATAGCAAGGCTGATACCAAGCAAAAGCGTGGTATAAACATTGTTCATTAATGATTTAAACTTAAGGTTCTTCATATGCCTTCAAAGAGTTCAATAGCGGGCGTGAATAATAGTAACAACCGGTATAATTGATATCGGCGTAAAATATGGTACAGCTTGAATGTAAATTGATTGGGTTGATGCATTTAGGCTAAAGGTTTGTTGGTTGTGATTTAAAAACCTAGGATACTTGCTTAGGGAAAACGATTTACCTTAGAGGATGGATTAATGAAAGCTTTAGTATGCAATTCATACGGTATCCCATCAGAAGTTTTGCGCATTGAAACTAAGAACGAACCAAAGCCCGGAAGTGGCGAGGTTTTGGTGAGGATGATTTTGAGTCCTGTGAATCCATCTGATTTGCTGTTCATACAGGGGAAATACGGCAATCAGCCCACTCCACCCCAAACCCCCGGTTTTGAAGGGGTAGGGATTGTGGAAGCAGGTAAAGGGCTATTAGCCTGGCGGGTTATGGGGAAACGGGTGTCTGTCATAGGTCAGGGTGATGGCCGGTGGCAAGAGAAAATAATCATCCCAGCAAGGCAAGCTGTTCCCATGCCTTCTTATCTTACTGATCAGCAGGCTGCATCTTTTTTCGTTAACCCCGCGACTGCCTATGTGATGACGCAAAAAGTGTTGAAAATCCCAGCGGGCGGGTGGTTGTTGCAATCTGCTGCAACAGGGGCATTGGGGAAGATGATTGTAAGACTAGGTAAAAAGCTTGGGTTTCACACCATCAATATTGTGCGCAAGCAACAACAAGCGGAAATGCTTCGAAAGATTGGGGCCGACGAAGTTATTTCGTTGGATCAGGGCAACATTCAAGAAGCAGTCATGAAAATTACCAAAGGTAAAGGTGTTTCTTACGCTGTCGATGCGGTGGGTGGTGAGGTTGGATCGCAGATGATATTAAGCCTTGCGAGAAATGGAAAGATGTTGGTTTATGGTCGGATGTCTGGGGAACCATTGAAGTTTGAGCCGGGCGATATCATGAAAGGTCAGAAGACGGTGCAGGGATTTTGGCTTTCGGAATGGGCCAAAGATCAAGGGGTATTAACTATGCTGGGGTTGTTTAGCAAACTAGGGGGTTTTATTCGTGATGGTGTGTTAGATACCCCCGCTGGTCCAATTTTTGACTTGGCAGATTATCAAAAAGCTCTTAGTGCTGCAGCTTCAGATTCCAAAGAGGGAAAAGTGTACCTTAAAATTAATCCCTCCTAACTTGCCAGTTCTTCTTTGTTTATCTGGTCTTGAATGACGCTATTTACTTTTTAAATTGCAATGGTTATGGGCCACTTTAGATTTTAAGCCCATAATTTGGGCATCTTTTTGCCTTGGGAAGTTGCAATGGTTTTCAAAAATCTATTTGGTTTGATGGCTATTCCGATGGTTCTTTTGCTGGGTTGTTCGCAAACCCCCAAGCAATCGACCCGGATGATTTCCGATGCGGGCATGAATGCAGAAAAAATTGTTCGATTGCCCAATGCTGCGCCTGATGCTGGCCCTACCAAAGAAGCTGCAATTCGAGTTGGAAAAATTGGTCAAAAACTTCTCGTTGCAAATCCCTCTATTGGAATTAAGCCTGCGTTTCACACCATTGGTACATCTCAGTCCGAGGTGTTTCATAAAGGCGTTGATCAAATTATGATTACTGATGGTTTGGTTAAGGAATGCAATGATGATCAATTAGCTGCGGTGTTGGCAGTGGAGTTGGTAAAGATGTTGGGCGAGCAAGAGAATAGCGCACCTACGGGAAAAATTATCGATCGAACGCCTGGGATGGATTTTCCTATTGGGAATGATCGTTCGCTTGTATTTGGCCCCGCAGATGGAACCCGCATTGCGGAACGATATGAGCTAGATCGGATGCGCATGAAAAATAAAGCAACCGGGGCTGGAACTTTAGATCCAAAAATACTAGCACGGGGTTATTTGTCCAAGGCGGGATACCCATCCAAGGCGGTTGATTCGATTTCTGGTTTGCTTAAAAAGGCAGATGAGAATTTTAAGTTGGAGAAGCAAATGACAGCGACGCCTCTGTCTTCAGATGGGAAAATCAGCCCCCCGGTTCCTCAGTAATACAATTCGCTATTTATTTCTTGGCATCTCCATCAAATATAGTATCTTTAGTAAAGCTCTGCCCGATTGTATAGGTGCAGAATATTATAGATCTTGTTTGTTGGAAATAACATGAGCAATTCGAAGTCTTTGATTTTTGGCTACTCTGCTTTTAGTTACATGATGCTTGCAGTTCTTGCATCTGGTTGTGGCGGTGCATCTGCGCCTTCCAATAAAGAGGGCGCTAAACCCGATGCCGGGAAAAAAGAAGCAGCGAAGCAGGATGGTAAAGTAAAGAGCGCGAAAGATGTTAAAGTGGCTTTTGTAAGTAATAATCCTGCAGAGTTTTGGACCATTGCAGAGGCTGGCGCGCGAAAGGCTGAACAGGAAACAGGTGCTACGGTTGTTTTTAAACGACCACAAGACGCCTCGGCTTCAACCCAAAAACAAATCATTGAAGATTTAATGACTCAAGGCGTGAACGCAATTTCCGTGAGTGTCATCAGTCCGGAAAATCAAACCTCTTTCATTGATGAAATTGCTGCAAGAATCCCCGTTTTATGCGTGGATAACGATGCTGTAAAATCTAAGCGAAAGTGTTACTTGGGAACTGCAAACCTTCAGGCTGGCAGATCCGTTGGCGAATTGGTCAAAGAAGTTATGCCACAAGGTGGGAAAATTGCAATTTTTGTGGGCCAGTTGGATCCAATCAATGCCCAAGAAAGGCGTCAGGGTGTGCTTGATGTTCTTGAGGGCCTTGCAGAATCAAAAGGCCTGCGTGAATCCCCTAATGGTAAAAAATATGGGAACTACGAATTGATTGGTACCTACACCGATAATACTGATAAAAACAAAGCCAAAGATAATGCTGCCGATGTTCTTGCCAAGAATCAAAATGAAGAGAACCTTTGCATGATTGGTTTGTGGGCTTATAACCCGCCCGCCATCCTTGCCGCAGTAAAAGATTCTAAGCGTATTGGGAAAGTGAAAATTGTTGGTTTTGATGAGGATGACAACACCCTTGAAGCCATTAAAGTTGGTGAAATTCATGGCACAGTTGTGCAGCAACCTTTTGAATTTGGCTATCAATCTGTAAAGTTGATGGTTGAACTAGTTACTAAACCTGAAGGTGTGAAAATTCCAGCGAACGGTATTATGGATGTGGCGCATAAGGTGATTAAAAAAGATAATGTCGAAGCATTTCACACCGACCTGAAAAAGTTGATGAATAAATGATCATGCCGATTTCAGGAGGATCCAGCGTTACACCCGCAAACCCATTGGTACCTGTGGTTGAAGCGCTGGATATAAGTAAGCAATTCTATGGTATAAAAGCCCTTAGCAATGTTGCTGTTCAAATTTATCAGGGTGAAGTTCTTGCAATTATTGGTGAGAATGGTGCGGGTAAATCCACCCTCATGAAAGTTCTTGCAGGGGTTCATCAACCTGATTCTGGTCAGGTTCGAATCAACGGTGCTGCGGTCAATCTTTATTGCCCTTCTGATGCGATGAAGTATGGAATCAGCTTGATTCATCAGGAGTTGAATCTTGCAGATAATCTCACAATTGCAGACAACCTTTTTTTGGGTAGGGAATTGCTTTGGGCGGGGCCTTTGAAATTGCTCGATCGTAAGGCAATGCTGAAGCTTGGTGCTAAATTTCTTGCACGAGTCGGCTTGAATGTTGATCCTAGTGTTTTAGTTGGCTCATTGCCTCCGGGGCAGAAGCAATTGGTGGAGATTGCCAGGTCTTTATCTTTGAATGGCCGCATTCTTATCATGGACGAACCCACTTCTAGCCTTTCGCAGAAAGAATCTGATCAGTTGGTTGAAGTTATCAAAGAACTTTCTTCAGAAGGTGTTTCGGTTGTATATATTTCTCATCGCTTGGGGGAAGTTAAAAGAGTTGCCCATCGTGTTGTTGGTTTGCGTGATGGTAGAAATGCTGGCACTCTTACAACACACGAAATCACGCATGATTCAATGGTAAAGATGATGGTTGGTAGAGATCTTGAAAAATTTTCCAAGCCCTTGGCTTTAGATCAATCTTCCCAAGTGCGACTCGAGTTGAAACAATTTAAATTCCTTGGCGGTACCTCATCTGGAGTTTCTTTTCAATTGAAGGCAGGCGAGATTTTAGGCATGGCAGGTTTGGTTGGGGCAGGAAGAACAGAACTCGCAGAAACTCTCTTTGGTATTCGGCCTTGCCAGGGTGGGCAGGCGTTTCTCGATGGAAAAAGTTTTCTCCCCGGTTCACCGGTCGATGCTATTAGTGCTGGTTTGCTTTTGGTTCCAGAAGATCGTAGGCACCATGGCTTGATTCTTTTACAAAGCATTAAGCACAATCTTTCGCTTCCCAATCTTAAAACCCTATCGAAGTTCTTTGTTGTAGACCCGTTCAAGGAAGCCAAGCTTTCAGCAGATTCTATTGCAAGGCTTGGCATTAAAACTACGAACGCCAACAAACTTGCAGGTCTTTTAAGTGGTGGAAATCAGCAGAAGGTTGTTCTTGCAAAATGGTTGGCTGTAGGGCCTAAAGTTTTGATTCTTGATGAACCCACCCGAGGCGTTGATGTTGGGGCCAAAGCTGAAATCTATGAACTCATTCGTCATCTTGCTAGCCTTGGAGTTGCCATCTTGATGATCTCTAGTGATATGGAAGAAGTAATCCGCCTTAGCCAGCGCGTTCTTGTCCTTCATGAAGGAAATTTGCAAGGCGAACTTTCCGGTAATGATATTAATGAAGAATCGGTCATGCTTCTTGCGACCGGCTCTAAAGAGGTAAATGCCAAATGATCAGGATTATTGGAATTCTTGTTGTTGTATTTACTCTTTACGCCTTGTTGATGATGTCCGATCCGCAGGCTCGCAGTTTGGAAAATCATATCAACTTAGAGCGCCGTATTGGCGAGTGGGGCGTTCTTACCCTCGGAGTTGGTTTTGTAATCATCACTGGTGGTATTGATCTTTCGATAGGTTCGGTTGTTTGCCTTGCAGCAGTCGGCTTTGGTTTGTTTCTTGAAAACGGATTCAACCCCTATATCGGTGCGGTACTGGTTTTGATTGTTTCTGCATTTATCGGATGGATTCATGGGGTTCTCATTACCAAGGGGAATTTGCAGCCATTCATTGTTACGCTATGCGGGCTCTTTATTTATCGTGGTTTGGCACAGTTGCTTACACTCATCAAATTTAAAGAACTGGGGCAAAAGTTTTCCCAAGGTTGGGATACACCCGGTAGGGTTCTTCGCGATTCTTCCAGAGATGTTGGGATTGGCGATCGTCAGGACTTGGATGCTTTTCTTTTTTTACAGCGTGGTAATCTTCCCTTGGGTGATTGGCTTGGATTACCTGATTCCATTGGTCCTTGGCTGAATATTCCCATGCCATTGGTGCTTTTGTTTTTTCTTGCCGTTGTCGCAACAGTTTTCTTACATCAAAGTGTTTTTGGCCGATACCTTTATGCTTTAGGTTTTAATGAGCAGGCTGCCAAGTATGCCGGAATTCGAACTGATAAATATAAGACAATCGCTTATATATTG
>QWPF01000161.1 GCA_003671255.1 Planctomycetota bacterium
CAACCTGGGCAAAGCCCATGCTGGAAAATACGAGCGTTGCAAATAACGCTATCAATGCAGACTTCGAATGCGCAAACATGAGGTATTCCTTTTGATGTCACAAAGTTCCCAATACTAAGTACCATTATATCCATCGCACGATACCAGACAGTAAAAATTGTTCACTTAGTTCGAAACTTCATAAAACTGCATAGATTCGCCTCATTGGGTTGTCTTTAAAATAGCCCCAGATGATTTGATTCTTTATTTTAAAGTTCATCCTTGCATCCATCTCTTTCCTCTTCTAACTTGTTCCAATCAACATGACATGGAGCTTTTATGAATAAAATTGATTTGGTTGGAAGAACAGCGGTAGTAACAGGTGGGGTTCGAGGAATCGGGCTGGCCATTGCAGAGAGATTACTTGCAAGCGGCGCAAATGTCTGCATCTGGGATCGCGATATAGCTGCACTTGATCTAGTAGTGCCAGAATTGCTGAAACTAGGCAAGGCCCATGGCGCACAAGTGGATATCACCCGCGCAGAATCAGTAGAACATGGCGTGAAGTCAGCCCTCAACAGCTTCGGGAAAATTGATATTCTCGTGAACAACGCAGGCATTGCAGGCTCGACCAGAAAACTATGGGAGCTTCCTCCCGAGGAATGGCGTCAAGTAATCGAGATAGATCTTATTGGTGTTTACCTCTGCTGCAGGGCTGTAGTGCCCCACATGATTGAAAGCAAATATGGCAGAATCGTGAACATTGCAAGCATCGCAGGTAAGGAAGGAAACCCCAACGCAAGCCATTACAGTGCAGCCAAAGCGGGTGTAATCGCCCTGACAAAATCATTGGGCAAAGAACTGGCACAACTTGGGATATTGGTTAATTGCATCACACCCGCAGTGATTGAGACCGACATTCTAAAACAAGTAACGCAACAGCATATCGACTACATGCTTTCAAAAATTCCGATGGGAAGATTCGGGAAAAAGGAAGAAGCAGCAGCGATGGCTGCCTGGTTATGCTCGGAAGATTGCTCGTTTACCACCGGATCAACATTTGATTTATCAGGCGGTCGTGCAACCTATTAACCCCACTCGCCCAAGTACCAGCGCTTCTTGTACTTTTGCTGATAGCTAACACCAAAGCGTTTAATTGCGGTATCGCGGATAATTTGCGCAGCCTCTTCAGGGGAGTCGGTGACAATAAGTTTGTCTAGGTCATTCTGATCGATCGTTTGTTGTTTTAACAAAGTGTTCTTGATGAAATCTAAAAGCGGATTCCAATACTCCTTACCCATGAAAACCATGGGGAAATCTTTTATCTTCCCTGTTTGAATAAGTGTCAGACATTCAAACACTTCATCCATCGTTCCAAACCCACCAGGCATCGCAACAAAAGCATACGAGTATTTAACCAGCATCAGCTTGCGAATAAAAAAGTATTTGAAGGTAACAAACTTATCAAGGTAGGGGTTATGTTTTTGCTCCATGGGCAAGGCGATGTTACAGCCGATGGAGGGACCCCCGAATTCCTTGGCGCCCCGGTTGGCAGCCTCCATAATGCCTGGCCCACCCCCGGTCATTACAGTAAAGCCAACTTTGGAAAGTTCCTTGCCCGTTTCGCGTGCAAGCTTGTAATAAGGATGATCTTCATGAAAGCGCGCAGAACCAAAAACCGTTACGCAAGGGCCAACGAAGTGAAGGGTTCGAAAACCACTCATCAACTCCATAAACATTTTGATGGCACGCCAAAGCTCATACCCGCGCCTTTGGGGCCCCTGAAGAAATTTCGAGGTTTCAGGTGCGGCAGATTCAGCATCTTTTCCCCAGCGAAATGGGTTTAGTTGCATGATGCTTGAAAGCGAATTTTTTGTGGTATCTGTAGTCATGATGAAAATCTCTAAAGAACAAGAAGGCCTACTATAATAATAGGCTTAAGATAAACCCCGAGAGGCTATAAACGATTAAAAAGGTGCTAGAACGATAAACGCCCATGGATTCTAAAGCACAACCGGTATTAAAAGAGTGAAACGAGTTAATCCTTACCCGAGTTGGGGAAACTTTGCCTGCCTTTTTTCCTTTCGGGAGGTACAGCAGTAACTTGATTTAAAGTGAACCGCTTGGGCGAGAAATCACACAAGGGGATACTGCCCCCGGTTTCTGAAAGGATTTCCGCCAAGGTGGTAGAACCAAAGGCTTGCTCAATCGATGCTAGCGCACTATCAACGCGCCTGTGAAGTGGGCATAATTTTACCCCATGGGAAGCAAGATCAAGAGGGCATCTGGTGATGCGCTTTATAGGATCAACCGCATTGACAACCTGAAGGAGCGTCAGGTTTGCGGGCTCGATATTAAGGGTGACCCCACCGCCCAAACCCCGCTGAGAATGTAAAATCTTCGCTTTAACCAAACCTTGGAGAACCTTCGCCATGTACGGTCTGGGCACCTTCGTACCCAAAGCTATATCTTCACAAATTCCAGGATTTGGCGACCTATGAGCAAGAAATACCACTGCCCTAAGTGCATATTCAACCGTCTGTGAAAACATGAACCAATGTCCTCAAACATCTTTTTCATCACCAATGTCAATATTGGACAAGATAGTCTTATTCTAGTTCAAATACAATCTAGAAACAAGAATTCCACCTAAGGGAGTTGCACCTTCAACCACCAATTCATCTTGCTTTAAGTCAAAATCTCGTTGAGCACATTGCCATGCACATCGGTAAGCCTGAAATCACGACCCTGAAACTTAAACGCCAACTTTTTATGATCGATGCCCATTAAATGCAACATGGTCGCATGAATGTCATGCACCGGCACAGGCTTCTCAACCGCACTGTAACCAAACTCATCGGTGTTGCCATAAGTCATGCCACCCTTGATACCGCCTCCTGCCATCCACATCGAAAAACCTTTGATATGATGATCTCTGCCATTGCCCTGCGCCATGGGAGTACGCCCAAATTCCGTACCAAAAACAATCAGTGTTTCATCCAGCATACCCCGTTGTTTTAAATCCTCGATGAGGGCAGCAGCTCCACGATCAACTTCTTTCGCAGTGCCAAGGGAATGATCTTTCACAGATCCATGATGATCCCAATCGCGGTGATAAAGCTGAATAAACCTAACGCCCCGCTCTGCCAACCTTCGAGCCAAAAGGCAGTTGCTTGCAAACGAGCCATCGCCTGGATTTGCGCCATAGGCCTCGAGTACTTTTTTGGGTTCCTTCGAAACATCCATAAGTTCAGGAACACTAGCCTGCATGCGAAATGCAAGTTCATATTGTGCAATGCGGGCCTCGATTTCAGGATCTGCAACCACTTCGTTTTCAAGTTTATCAAGTGCCTGAACCGACTTGATCAATTCCGATTGCCTTGCATCATCAACGCCCTTGGGGTTACGAATATAAAGCACAGGCTCGCCCGTACCACGAAATTGCACCCCCTGAAACTTGCTGGGTAAAAACCCAGAATGCCATTGCCTAGCTGCGATGGGCTGACTCTGCCCAAACTTGCCCGTCGAAACCATGACCACAAAACCGGGCAGGTTTTCCGTATCACTTCCCAACCCATACCAAAGCCACGACCCCATCGAGGGCTTCCCCGGAATCATCGTGCCCGTATTCATGAAAGCATGCGCAGGATCATGGTTGATCGCTTCGGTATACATTGATCGAATAATGCACATCTGATCCGCTGCCCGTGCACCCAGCTCCGGAAAAATCGAACTGAACTCGATACCACTTTTCCCATACTTCACGAACGGATGCTGGGGCCCGAAACAATTAAGCTTGGCTCCTTGCAACTGCGCAATCTGCTGGCCCTTGGTAACCGATTCAGGCATGGGCTGACCATGCATTTTTGCAAGCGTGGGCTTCGGGTCCCAAGTTTCTAAATGCGACATACCCCCCGCCATGTAGAGGTAAATCACCCGCTTCACCTTAGGGTTGTGATGCAAAGGATTGATCACGCCCTTATAGCCACCCGAGGCTGCGCCCTGCGCTTGATTACCCTGCAAAAGGGTGGCCAGCGCCATTGCACCAAGGCCACCTGTGGACTGTTTTAAAAAGGCCCTGCGTTTGAAGAAGTTATTATTCATGGGAAGTATTCCTAATTGCGTGTGATGGTTTCATGGAGGTTGAAAAGTGCACGGGCAACACCGCCCCAAGCAGCGAGTTCCTCTTCAGGAAACTCCTTGCTTGCGGGCTTATCCCCCACACTCAGAAATTCTTTTGCAGCTTTAGGATCTTTCGCAAGCGACTTACGATACTCAACCACCAGGTTAAGAAGCACTTCTTTTTCCTTGGGCTTGGGCGATCGGGAAAGAGTTCTAGTGAATGCAAAGTCGATTTTCTCTGCATCGGTTTTCCCACCCTCCTTCAAAATCTTTTCTGCAAACACCCGCGCAGCCTCTACCTCGCAGGGATCATTCAACAAGGCAAGCGCCTGCAATGGAGTGTTCGATCTAACGCGATCTGCAGAACATTCCTCCCTGCAAGAAGCATCAAATGCAAGCATCGCGGGGTGCAGATACTGCCTCTGCCAATGCGTGTATAAACCCCTGCGATAAACCGACTCTCCATTATCTTTTTGCCACTCTCTCGTGGGGAAGTTCAAATACGACCAGTAACCAGGGGGCTGGAAGGGCTTGACACTCGGCCCGCCCTGCTTATCAACCACCAAACCACTGATGCTAAGATAATTATCACGGATGAATTCCGCATCAATTCTGAAGCGCGACTGTCTCGCCAGCCAACGATTGTACGGATCCTTCTCTTGAATTTCAGGAGAGGGAACAGAAGCTTGGCGGTAAGCTCCACTCATCACCATCAGCTTGATCGTTTTCTTGATATCCCAGTTGTTATCCTTGAAGTAGGAAGTGACGAAATCCAAAAGTTCGGGATGACTGGGCCATTCGCCCTGCGAGCCGATATCTTCCAACTTTTTCGAAAGGCCCTGCCCATAGAAAAGCTTCCACAATCGATTGACTAAAACCCGCGATGTCAACGGGTTGTCATTGCTGACCAACCATTGCGCCAGATCTAAGCGGTTCAATCTCGCCTTGCCATCATTCTTGATTGCAGGAAGAAAAGCAGGCACACCGGGAGTTACCACCTCGCCCGAATTGTCCATCCAATTGCCCCGTGCCAGCACTTTAATAATGCGGGGTTCGCGTGCAATCGTAACCAAAGTTGTCGGGAAAGATTTTTCAATATCAGTGCGCTTGGTTTGCGTTACTGCAAGCTCCTTGCGTGCGCCTTCCAATTTAGGTGCAATGGTTCTGTAATGCGTTGCAATCTTTAACTTTTGCTGTTCGTTGCGCTTTGCAGTCTCGATCGTAAGTGAAGCTAAAACATCCGCAGGAAGCGAAGCCTCCCCGCCTGCTTTAACGGGCCTCATCGCATCCGTAATCGAAACTCGAAAACTTCCAAGCATATGGCTACCTTTGCCATGGTTTTGGTCCAAAGTAATAACCACCGAAGAATCACCTGCAAGATTTTCTTTCATTTGAAACACAGCGTGCTGAGGTTTTGCAACTTCGGGCAAGATCGCCCAGCCCCATTCATCACCCTTGGTATTACCATCAATCGCAGATGCTGCGGTCCACTTTTTATAAGGGTTGGTTTCCCCCGCAATTACTTGTTCAAAAGTTGCACTACCATCCATGAATGCGATGGCTTTTTTATCTGAAGCAACTGCGCTGAATTCTGAAAGTACAAAGTTGCCATTGCCCGCCCGACCCGATCCCCCCGCAGGCATCGAGGCATGAGGCAGTGCCTCAATTTTCATTGCAGTAAATAAACCCTTGGGCAGTTTGATATCTAAGGTGTAGGTATCCTTATCTGCTTTTTTACCCGAAGCTAGAATGGATCCATCCTCTGCGATTGCAAGCTTTGCACCGCCCTTCGATACCGCCTTCACGGGCTTTAGAACCTGCCATTTAACCGAACTAGTAACCGAGGCTTCCCACTCAAGTTGTTGTTTGGTTAGTTCAGGAGTCGAAGCTTCCAACACCTTTTTCAAATCAAGTATCTTTGCATCCAAGGAATCGACCAAAACTTTTTGTTCTGCTGAAGGCAATGCCATGCGTGTGCCAAAATCGTTGCCACCATACAAACCCTTTTCGGTGATGTCTGCAAAGAATGCTTCCATGCTGTAAAACTCTTTGGTGGTGAATGGATCGAACTTATGATCATGGCATTCCGCACATCCAAGTGTGGTACCCAGCCAAACGCCACTAACATTTCGAACCCTTTCAGCAGCATACTTTGCAAGGTACTCGCGATCCTGAACCCCGCCCTCTGCACTCATCATGCCCAAACGGTTGTAACCACTCGCAACTTTATTCTCCGTGGTTGCGTTGGGCAAAAGATCCCCTGCTAGTTGCTCAATCGTAAATTGTGTAACCG
>QWPF01000162.1 GCA_003671255.1 Planctomycetota bacterium
AGTTGTAGAGGTTCCATTAAACGCCAAGCTTAAAACAGGGCAGATTTATCGCATTGCAATCGAATCGCCCGAACTTTCTAAAGTGCTGATTCTTTCAAACGACAAACCACAAATGAATTTACAAAAACAGGGAATTAGCTTTACAGGGCAGGTTCGCGCATTAAGCGGAACCATGTTGATTGCAGTGCAAAAACCAAACCAAGGGAATGAGTTTTCTTTTTTGCTCCGCTACCAAGTGGAATAATAACAGTCAGACATTCGCCTCCTACATTCCGAACCAATCAGGCGATAATTTCAAAAATAAAAAACCTATTGCCTTGTTTGATGACGCTTTTCAAAATATCATTGGTTATTAATTGGAAAAATCTTTTAACGAAAATGGGACTGCATGGCATTTGCACCTGAAACCATCAAACTGCTGAGAGCAGCAAAGGAATTAGTAAAAAAAATTCCCGCTGATGCTGTTTTGATCCTTGCGGATGGCCCTATGGAATGGGACAAGGTGCTGGAAGAGTTATCAGGTACACGAATATTGGTTGCAGCCAGGCATGAAGATGACTTCGTGCGTATCAAAGATCACCCCGATCTGACACTCATCGAGATTGAATCAGGCCCAACCCCTACCCAAGAACGCATGAGCCTTGCATTACTCGAAGCAGTGCGATCTGAAAAACTCAGACAGGGCGCAGAGGTTGTGGTGCTTTACAATGGTATCGAGGTGGGCGAAGAAAAGCCCGACATGATAGATACCCTCAGCCTGATCAAATTAGGCGAACATCTCGAAAAATTAAGCGCGCAGGATCTTCGCAGGCTAGATACTCAAGTACCGTTAGAAACCCTCAGAGCCGTGGTCGACCTTGCGACCGAAATAGGCAGAGAAGGCAGAGAAGGCCATCCTATCGGGACTATGTTTGTCGTGGGGGACACCCGCAAAGTGATGGGCCTTTCACGCCCCATGAACTTCAACCCCTTCCGTGGCTACAGCGATGAAGAACGCGATGTTCGCAATCTCGCAGTGCGCGAACAAATCAAAGATATCGCCAAGCTGGAAGGCGCAATTATTATTCGAAGAGATGGCGTTGCAGTAGCTGCATGCAGGCGAATCGAAGCTTCCTACTCAGGTTTTACCCTTAGTATGGGATTGGGCACTAGGCACGCATCTGCAGCCGCTATAAGTAAAAGCACTAAGGCCATTGCTGTAACCGTCAGCCAATCATCCGGCACAGTTCGAGTATTTCAGAATGGCGAAGTGATGCTTCATATCGAACCATTCGCCCGCCCTATGACATGGGGTAAGTTCCGGATGGATGCGCTTGAAGACAAGAAATCCTAGTCTTGGTTTCTAAAAACCAAGCGAAGTGCTTTTTAGAACCATCAGCGAAGGAAGAATCCTTTCTCCGTCTTACAAGCCTCAAGCGCAAGCGAAGGCCGCTTTGGAAGATTGGAGTAAATCTAAAAGAATTTTTAAAGATTTTAATAAAAGCGCCAACAAATTAGACAAAATAAGCCATTAACCTATACCCAGAATAGGTTTACAGCAAAAACAAAGCTTGACAATAGAAGTAGACCCCTTCAATTACTTAAAAATCCTTCTATCGGTGCTTAAAAAGTGGAAGGTATGCCAGAAGAGTTGGATTTACTTGGATAAAGTATTACATTTAGGGGATTTTCGGCTGTTTTTGAGGGAGATAGGGCTGCAATTGGTAAGGTGATTTAAGCGGCATCGGTTCAAGAAATCTCTATTCGTCTGATTAAGAGGGTTCTCTGCAATTGATTTTCCTAATAGATCGACCTAAATATCTTGAATCCTTGCTAGAAGTGCTTATAAAGAATGTTGCTATTACTATCTTGGGTAATTCTAAGTGTAGTGATGAATGCGGGTGTAGCTCAGTGGTAGAGCGCCACGTTGCCAACGTGGCTGTCGTGGGTTCAAGTCCCATCACCCGCTCTGTAGTAGGCCGAAAGAATCCTGAAAGCGAAGCATAAAGCTAGTGATCAAGATTCTTTCGGTTTGGTTTTTTCCAGAAAATGTTCGGGCCAAGAGGGGTCAGCGGACATTTAAACTGGCATGGCAAATTAAAATGATCATCGTCATGCTGCCTATAGTATAACTGGTAAGGATCCCTCAAAATTATCATGTTGGAAACAGATTGCCATGACTGAGACGAAAACCGGACTGGAAGTACAAGAAACCCACAAGCACGATCATGATCATGCAAATTGCGATCACGATCATAGCGCAGATCACGATGCCAAAGCCCCTGTGAAGTTGACTCAAGAAGTTGATATCAAAGATGCAGGCCCTTGCAAAAAGCACATTAAAGTTTCCGTAAGCAGGGCAGATATCCAATCCAGAATGGACGACCATTTCAAAACAATGGTTACAGATTCAAGCGTAGCAGGCTTTAGACCAGGCAAAGCACCGCGCAAGATTGTTGAAAGACGATTTCAAAAAGAAGTAATGGGCCAGGTCAAGAATGAAGTGATTCTTGCAAGCCTTGAACAATTGGCTGAAGACTTCGATATTGCACCACTCAGCCCACCAAATTTAGACCCTAGCTCAGTAATCATCCCTGAAAATGGCCCGATGGTTTACGAATTTGAAGTTGAAGTAAGGCCTCAATTCGACCTTCCAGCCTATAAAGGTTTGAAGCTGATTCGCTATACCCACACCTTCACCAAGGAAGAAATCGACACCCAAGTTAATTCCATGGTTGAACCTTTGGGCACCAAAGTTGACAAGAAAAATCCTGCTGTTGCAGAAGGCGATTACCTCACTCTTGATGCAATCATCAATGATGGGGATGCCAAGATCGGGGAAATCAAAGACCTTGAAATCCGAGTTAACAAGCAACTTGCATTCCGAGATGGTGTTGCAGAAAAGTTCATCGAACAAATCGGTGGCGCAAAGCCAGGCGATACCCGCGATGTGGATATCAAACTTTCAAGCGTCGTAACCAACGAAGCATTGGCAGGCAAAGTAGTGAAGGCCAAGGTAACAGTCAAGGGATTGCAAACCTTGGAATTACCAGAGTTAACCGGGGAAATATTAAGTGCTTTTGGTTGTAAGAATGAAGATCAGTTCCGCGAACTGGGCGAAGTTGTACTCAAACGCAGGTTGGATTACCAACAACGCCAATCATCCCGAAATCAAATTCTGGAACTTATCGCAGGTACAACGAATTGGGAACTGCCCCAAGATCTTTTGCGCAGGCAGGCTAAGAAGGCCTTATCCCGCAAAGTTATGGATATGCAATCCAACGGGTTGAGCGATAACGAAATCAACGCCCGGGTTCGAGTTCTTCAGCAAGATGTTCTTAAGAGCACTGCTGCAGCCCTCAAAGAGCACTTCGTTTTGCAAAAAATTGCGGAAATCGAAAAGCTGGAAGTTAGCGATGACGATTTGAACCTTGAAATCGAACGCATTGCACAGCAAAATGATGAATCTCCTCGCAAAGTTCGTGCAAGATTAGAAAAAGAAGATCTTATCGAAGCTCTTGCTGTGGAAGTAATTGAACGAAAATCGCTGGATCTGGTACTTGATGCTGCAGAGTACACCGAACAACCTCTGCCCAGTCATGATACCCTGATTACTGGTACAGCAGAAGCAGATGCAGCGCCTCAAGATCAAGGTGTTTCTAAGGAATAGTAACTCGTTTCAGGTAGGAGTCCCTCATGCAACCTTACGGCTTCGGACCCATGGCATCTATGGCTCAGCGCCAGCGGGATTACACCCGTCAGCGCAATTATGGCACCGGCGATATTCTCCTCGATAACCGGATTATCTTCTTTGGCTGCTCGGGCAGCAATGTTTACGAACCTGATCACTGATGTTACTGCCAACATGGTGATTCAGCAGATATGCTTTATCTGCAAAACGAAAACAAGCAGACTGAAATTTCGTTCTATATCAATTCGCCAGGTGGCTCGGTTTCTTCGACCCTTGCCATCTACGACACCATGCAATTTTTGGAATGCCCCATTGCGACTTTTTGTATGGGAGTAGCGGCGAGCGGCGCAGCTATCCTGCTTGCTGCAGGCACCAAAGGTAAGCGCTATTCCCTTCCTCACGCTAAGGTGATGATTCACCAACCTTGGAGCGGCGGAATTGGCGGACAAGCTTCGGATGTGGAAATCGAGATGATCGAGATTCTTAAGGAAAAAACCCGATTAAATCAGATTCTTGCCAATCATACCGGCAGAACTCTGGCCGAAATCGAGGCAGAAACTGAAAGAAATCGCTACTTTGATGCTGCGGAGGCAAAGGCTTTTGGCTTGGTGGACGAGATCTTGACCCGTACCACCGAGGCAAAACAGGCAAAATAGGACGCTGGAATGGTGGATGAGTCACCTTCCTTGCCATATTTATTCATTTTACCCCAACCCGGCTGCCGATAACTCATTTACGAGCCGGGCTGTTCCTAAGGAACTTTCCCATGCCTCTGGTACCTTATGTGGTTGAACGCAGTGGACGCGACCCGCAGGTATTTGACATCTACAGTCGTTTGCTTAAGGATCGCATCATTTTCCTCCAAGGGGAAATTGATGACTACAGCGCAAACTTAGTAGTTGCTCAAATGTTATTCCTGCAGTTTGATGACCCCAAGGCGGATATTCATCTTTACATTAACTCACCAGGCGGCTCGGTTACCGCAGGTATGGGTGTGTTTGACACCATGCGTTATATCACCTGCGATGTAGCGACTTATTGTATCGGTATGGCTGCAAGTATGGGCGCAACCCTTCTTGCCGCTGGTACCAAAGGCAAGCGTAACGCACTGCCTCATGCTGAAGTGATGATTCATCAGGTGCTTGGTGGGGCAAGAGGCCCTGCAACGGATATTGAAATCCGAACCAAACACTTGTTGCGTACGAAAAAGAAGATGAACGAGCTGCTCCAACAGCTAACTGGGCAACCCTTCGAAAAGGTTGAACGCGATACCGATCGCGACAACTTTATGAGTGCTCAGGAAGCCAAGGAATATGGCCTCATCGATAATGTGCTAGAGCGTATGACACCCGGCCAAGCCGCCAAGGAATAAACCCTGGCAAAACTTCCGGGTGTGTGGTTAAACCGCACCCGGAAGTTTTGAGTAATGACACGCTGTTATCCTTATTTCTGTTCACTCTTACTGCTTTGCATATTCATTGCAGGCTGCAAATCTCCCAATCATAAGCTGGAATCCGAACTTCGCGCACGCGATAACGATATTGATTACCTCAAAAACGAACTCTATCGCTCTAAAACTTACAACAAAGCCATGGAGATGGAACTGCACGCCACTCGGGGCGAAGTTCCTCCAGGAACCCCTTACGACCCCCTTAACAAAGTCTACCCTCTAAAAAACATCACCCTAGGCAGACAAACAGGCGGGGTTGACCTTGATGGCCAAACAGGCGAAGAAGCTCTTCAAGTAATTATTGAGCCCAAAGATGCTGAAAGCCATGTCGTTAAAGTTCCAGGCAATGTACTTATTCAAGTCATCGAAATTTCTACCGAAGGCTTGAAGACTCCGCTTTCCACTTGGCAGGTTTCCAACGATGAGCTTAGTAAATCTTGGCGTAACGGCCTTCTTACCACAGGCTATGCACTTACTATGCAATGGAAACTATGGCCCAACTCCGACAAACTCCGGGTTATCGTTCATTTTAAACTGGATGATGGCAGACTATTCGAAGCAGAAAAAGATTTTACCCTAAAGCTACCACCTGCTTATCTTCGTAAAGCACCCTCAGTAGAAACACAAACCCTACCGCCCACTTCCACCATGATCATTCCTTCGCCCGGGTTATCCAACCCTGCGCCAGTAACTTCGAATGTTCCACTGCCAAGCCCCATGAGAGAACCCGTATACGCCCCCATACCAACTCCTGCGCCCACACCTATTCCGATGCCCAATAAAACTCCCGATCCACTGCCACCACCTACGCCCTTGCCTGCGCCCACCCCTATTCCGATGCCCAACAAAACTCCCGATCCACTGCCACCACCTACGCCCTTACCTGCGCCCACACCTATTCCGATGCCCAATAAAACTCCCGATCCACTGCCACCGCTGAAAGAGGGCACCTTAATTCCTCCGCCTCCTTCGCCTACACCTTCTTCGCCAGAAAAGACGACATCACCCAGCAACGGGCCGAATCTTTTGATTCCACCTGCTAACAACTCCCCATTGCCAGAGGGCATGGTAAGCGCAGGCCCTTGGCGTGGTATCAACACCAATCCAATCCAATCTGCTGCACAAATACTTATGCCAATTAAATCAAAGTAATGGTAACCAGAGTATAAATCTATCTTGCGAGAATTGCGGTAGCCAATTGACCAATCACGGTAAGAAATAGTACAAAAAAACCTAGGAACATAAGTAGAAGCCC
>QWPF01000163.1 GCA_003671255.1 Planctomycetota bacterium
CCAGTTGTTCGATCTACAAAATGACCCTGATGAAATGAAGGATCTCGCAGACGATGCAAGCCAAAAGCCTAGGCTTGATGCAATGATTACGAAGCTGAAAACATCACAGGGAAACTGGGCGGATAAGCAGGAATTAAAATCAGAGAAGCCCTTACCGTTGAAGATTGATCTTTCCAAAACCCCCGAGGAAAAGGGCAAAGCTAAGAAGAAGAGTTAGGGTTACGGGAGAAATAAAAGGGGATGCAGAGCTTTTCTGAGGCTCTTATTCTAGTCCAGAAATTTTACCAACTTCTTGGTATCAGAGTGAGGAATCAGCGGACGGATAATTTCGGATCGGCAAGTCCATGCCCGAATGGAATGCTTTGAGGCGCATTAGTATAACTGCCCCCTTTATTGCTTTTTATTATTTTATCTTCTGCGACAAGACGATTTAGCCATGCTTTAGTTTGAGGTAATGAAACCTCAAGTTCGGAGGCTATTTGGGTATCAATCATTGGTGATATCAAAAGCTTGGAAATAAGATTAGAAACATATAAAAATAATTCTTCAGCAAGAACAGAATGGGGTTCTTCTGCAGTATTTGTTAGAGCAATTGATTTGAAATCCAATTGCTTAACACTGTCACTTTGAAATGGGCCCGCCTGGAATAAACTTACCGGGTTTGGATTTTCTTCCATGGAAATAGCGGGTTGGGTAATGTCTGCTTGGGTTTTCCCTTCAACCTTAACAGTCATGCGAAAATCTTTATTTACACCAGTCTTATTTACAAGAGCGGTGAAGTCTGAAGGCATGGTGGGATTGGGCCAAAGCATGGCCCCTTTTTTAATAAGCCCATCAATCCCGGGAGATCTTTCACCCGTGGATCGTACATAAACAGGGACCATGTGAAATTTTTCAAGTTGTTCTTGAGCCCCGGCCCAAGTGCCTCCTTTTTCCAGATCAGAATTTACGACCAATGAGGCATCAGCCAAAGCATAAATGTATTTGTTTCTTTGCATGGCAAAACCAACAGTAAAATTAGCCCGTGGATCATTTGCAGTAATTAAAACAAGCTGATTGTTCATTAATGGTTCACGGTTGGTGCGGGTCAGTGCTGCTTTTTCAAGGCTATCTGAAAGGAACCCGCAGGCGTTACCTCCTTCTTCCAATGATCCTTGCATGGAAGAGATATCTACACCTTTTGCACCGCCTGAAACTATTGTTGTTTTTGAACGGGCGGCCAATCGACCTATTTCCTTTGAGTATTCAATTAAATCATCGTTGACATTTCTTGAACCAACCACGGCTAACCCACCGGTTTCAAGCAATTTCATATTCCCGCAACCGTAAATTACAGGAGGTGCATTTTCCTTAAGTTGGGATTTAAGACGGGAGGGATAATTTTCGTCAGCACGGCTTACAACCCAGATCGATCGTTCCTTCCAATATTCCACAACCTGGCCTAAAAGAAATCCTCTAGCTAAAAGGCGCTCCATTCGGGGCTTATCAATAATTGATTTGCAATCATCCAATAATTGATTTGCATTAGTCGATAATAAATCGGCGGGCTTCTTTCCAAGGTCTAGCAAATGCCTAACGACCATTTTATAATCGGCATTAGTCAACAAATCGCTTGAAACACTATTTTTAGATAATAGGAGTGGCGCAGTAAGCAAAAGAATTGCTTGGGTATTTAATGATAGCTTTTGAGTCATTCGCCTTGTCCAGTTATTGCAAGGGCTAAAGGCCAAACTTGGCCGCTGCCATTGTTACGTAATATCCACGATGCCACAGTGAAAGTCCACTTTGAATCAACCATATCATCAATGAGGAATACCGGACCCTTATTTAAAGGAAGGTTAAGCACATCCAAGGAGCCATCGATATTTCTAGCTTGCTGGACGCTGTTTGCCATTTCTTTTTGAGGGGGCCTTTCCATAGTTTTTGTGATGGCCATGACAAAAGGTAAATTTAGAGCCTTAGCCAGTTTCTTTGCGAAATCGGGAACTAAAGTGGGGTTTCTAAGTGAAGGCAAACAGGTAACCCAAGTAGGAAAAGGTTTCGGATTCCATTTTTTGATCATATCAAGACAAGCATCGACTAATTGATCGCTAAAATTATTTGTTTTGTATTTACCTTCCTGGACAAGTTTCCCCCAACCGTCGTCATTGAATAAACATAATGATCGACCTTCTTCTGCCCGATGCTCCACTTTGATTAAGCCTTTCAATCTATATGCTTGCATCCCTTCATTGGGCCATTTTTTTCGAGGCTCTAACGAGCGATGAAATCCATACAAGAATTTAAGACCAAATCCTTCAAGACTTTTGTCTACGGTCTCCGGTAAGGCCGGTAAATTTTGTGGTTTTATTGTACTTGGGTCGCCATCTAATTCTTTAATAAGAAAGTTCATGTGCGCTCCAAATGGTAACTTAACATATTCTAACATTTGGTTAAGCTCCTTATAGCGCAAATCTGTCAGCCGTTTTGCCCTAGACCAAAAATTCATGCTCAAAGCTGATGAGGTTAGCTGCCATTTCCCATCTGTTTTTAAAATAGGTGCGGGGGATTCAAGCGAAAGAATATCTATCGTGGTTTTAATGCGACCAAGGCTTAGATTTACCTTACCACAAAGTTCAGAAGTTGAAAGCCCGTCTGGTTCGTCTTCAAACGCAGTTAATATTTCAACTACTTCATTGGGAGTTGGAAAAGCACTTTTAATAAACCATTCATTTATTTTGTAATCTTCTTCACCCTTTAACAAAATTCCATAGGCAGATTTAATTGCCCTGCCCCCTCTCCCAACCTGTTGATAATAACCAACTGCTGAACCTGGCATTTGAAAATGGATAACAAAACTTATGTCTGGTTTATCATACCCCATCCCTAATGCCACGGTGGCAACAAGAGCTTTAACTTTATTTTCAAGTAATGCAATTTCAAGTTCCTCTCTGCGCTCCGTATCTAATTGCCCCGTGTAAGACTCCACCTTCAGGCCACGCGATTTCAGCCAATACGCGATGAGTTCAGCATCCTTGACCGTTATGGCATAAATAATGCCAGTCCCTTGCAAGTTTGGCAGAGTCTTTGCAAGCCAATCAAGCCGTTGAGCTTGACCTGGAATTTCAATGGTTTGCAAGGTAAGAGAATTACGGTTAAGATCGCCTTTTAACACTTCCAAATTGGGCCCTAAAACCTCGACCAAATCCCGCATTACTCGGTTGTTAGCTGTAGCAGTAGTGGCAAGAATTCTAAGATTAGGTGGCAGGCTCTTTACAATTCTTTCAAGATAGCGGTAATCAGGACGAAAATCATGTCCCCAATCAGAAATACAATGAGCTTCATCAACTATCAGCAAAGAAATCGTAGCAGCAATTTTTGATAACACCTGCTCTTTAAATTCTTCATTAGAGAGCCTTTCCGGCGATATTAATAAAATATCAATTTCCTTGCGTGTGATTTTCTCGAATATATCGCCCCATTCGGCCCTGTTATCAGAAGTCACTTTAACTGCACGCAACCCCATTCGCTTGGCTGCATCGATTTGGTTTCTCATCAGAGAAAGTAAGGGAGATACTAGTAAAGCTGGCCCAGCGCCCATTTCTCGAAGAAGTTTTGTAGCTATAAAATAAACGAAACTTTTGCCCCAGCCTGTTTTTTGCACAACTAAGAGCCTTTTACCACCTTCCACCACACTTTTAATTGCTTTTTCTTGGTCTTCTCTAAAAGCAGAATGTGGCTGGCCTGTACCTTTTTTTAAAAGTTCTAAAGCACGATTAGCACTGTAAGTCATATGTGGGCTCCAATTGACAAACATGGGTAAATCTAACATCTAAAAACGCAAAGATCGCTCCAACCTGCTTTGTAAATAGGCGGGTGAATTTTGCAAATCGCAAACTCAGAATGGTAATCTACACTATTAAACATCTTTTAAGAAATAATAAACAATATTTTAATTCATAGAAGTGTTCTATAACTGCAAGCCTGCATATTCATCATCAAAATATAAATCACACGAAGAATAGAAACTCCCTTAGAGCCCTAAGAAACAGATAACCAACAAACATTCAGAAAACAAAGAGTTAAGCGCAGAGCGAAATCGCATACCATACCAATTGCTTAAATCAAGATACCCTTACAGAATGAATAATCGGCATAGCCTTAACTTAGGGCCTCCAAAATTCGATTATTGCCAAGGTGATTGTAGCAGGATAATTATCTTAAAAAAGAAGCAAACCTTGTATATTCCGCTAGTGTTCTAGATTTACTCAGGCTATAATAATGATACCTGCCATTGTTACTGATTTTTTCCCAACCAGATAGATTCATGAACAAGAAAATGACTCAATACAGACTAAAAACTTCCATGATTGTTTTAATGGGCCTGTTTTTCCTACCTTTGGTGTCCAAAGGTGAAGAAAAGATGCTTCCACCTGAAACATCCATCGAGAAGGCAATCGACTATTACATCGAAGCCTCGTGGAAGGAAAAGAAGCTGAAGCCCGCAGTTGCAGCTGATGATACTGTTTGGCTTAGGCGAGTCAGCCTGGATCTTGCAGGTAGAATCCCAACCGCCTCTGAAGCCAAAGCCTTTGCTGAAGATAAAGATCCCACCAAGAAACAAAAAACAATCGAAAAGCTGATAGCATCGCCCTTGCACCTAAGGCATCAGGCTCAAGAAATCGAAACATTTTTAATGAATGGTACCAAGGGTGCCATGAGCGAATACCTGACCAAGGCAATCACTGAAAACCGTTCGTGGGATCGCATTTTCAAAGAAATCATCCTTGCGGATGAATCCGATGCATCGAACAAAGGGTCCAGCGATTTTCTTAAAACACGCGTCAAGGATTTAGACAAACTCACCAATGATGTAAGCGTGGCATTCTTTGGCGTAAATGTTTCATGCGCCCAATGCCATGATCACCCTTTGGTTGCTGATTGGAAGCAAGATCACTTCTACGGGATGAAAGCATTCTTTTCGCGAACTTATGAAGTGGGCACTTTCCTTGCAGAAAAAGAATATGGCGTAGTGAAGTTCCTGCCCAACAAGGGAAAAGAAAAACAAGCTGACTTCATGTTCCTTACAGGCAAGACAGTAAAGCCCGCAGGCATGACCGAGCCCACCAAGGAAGAACTGAAAAAAGAAAAAGAGATGGTAGAGGAATGGAAGAAAAGCAAAACCCAACCACCCAAACCAAAAACCTCGACTCGGGCCATGTTGTTAGACATCGCATTGGCTAAGGGAGATCAAGATTTCTTTGCCAAGGCTTTTGTAAACCAAATATGGAACCGGTTTTATGGGTTTGGCTTGGTCATGCCTTTAGATCAGATGCATTCAGAAAATCCCCCCAGTCATCCCGAATTGATGAACTGGCTGGCGCGGGACTTCGCAAATAATGGTTTTAACATCCCCAGATTGATAAAAGGGATGGTTTCAAGCAAGGTTTATGGCCTATCAAGCCGATATGAAGGGGAGAGCACACCGCTGGCAAAAGATTTTGCAATGGCCCGCCTGAAGCCTTTAACCCCAATGCAGATGGGTGTTTCGCTGCGCCTAGCAGGCCAATTCCTCACCGGAAATGAGCAGGAAAAGAAAGTTGAAGAGATTTCCCGTGGTTCCAGAGGACTGGCAGATCAGTTTGCCCAACCTACCGAAGATTTCCAAATCGGAGTTACCGAAGCATTATTCTTCAGCAACAGCAGTCGATTCCAGACAGAATGCCTAGGAGAAGGAAAAGATAAATTGGTAACAGCAATGACCAGCCTTGCAACCCAGGAAGAACAAGCAGACCTTGCGGTTTGGAGTGTTTTATCGCGCGGTGCGACCTCGGATGAAAAAGCTGTTATCGCAGGTTATTTGAAAAAACATGGTGCTAATGCGCAGGATGCCAGCAAGCAGGTTTTGTGGTCGTTAATGGCAAGCCCCGAATTCAGGTTTAATCACTAAAAAGAAAGCGAGTCTCTTCCAATGAATAAGATTCGGAAAAATTATTGTGGCTCTAATGAACACGATGTATCCCGCAGACAGTTTTTAGGAACTGCAGCAAGCGGCATAGCTGGTTCATCCCTCTTGGCCCAAAACGCCTTATCTGCTGAACTAAAAAAACAAGGCAAGAGTATGATTCTCTTGTGGCTTGCGGGGGGCGCCAGCCAGTTCGAAACATTCGATCCAAAACCAGGCGCAATTACCGGCGGACCTTTCCAATCGATTCAAACTTCGACACCTGGTGTGCGCATTTCCGAA
>QWPF01000164.1 GCA_003671255.1 Planctomycetota bacterium
CGCGTGCGATAACATCGGAATCACCTAAGATTTTAAAGCAATAACAGGTTGCAAAAAAGATACCGCAAAGCACCAGGCAAGACCCTGCACTGATGATAACATTGCGATTTTGATCACGCAAAATTACTGAAAGGCCTAACAAAACCAGCACCATTCCAAGAATGGGCCGGGTCAACCGAATATGGAACAGCACCGCGACAGAAACCAAGCGATTGCCTTCGGGTTTTTGAAGCTCATGATAGATTCTAGAGGTGGAAGCCAATCTGTACCAGTTGGGGTTCCGGGTAATATGATCAAAATCGATTTCGCGCACATGCAGAATAAACCGCCCCGTATCTATTTGTTCAAGCACGCCATTGCTTTTATCCAAACCTTCAACTTCAGCAGGTTTGGTTGCTGTAAGCTCCCACTTCCCTCCTCGCTGGCCTTCAGGCGGCGGAATAAATACAGCTTGCTTAGCGGTAAGGTGAATCAGGTTTCCTGCAACCGATTCTGGAATGGTACAGCGAAAATCAAGAATCATGCGTTCATTGCGTTTGGCTTTTTCACCTTCAATATGAATACCATTGGGTTCATAAGCACCGCGCACGCCCACTTCTTTCTCGCCTATCGGGTCATCCTTGTCATTTAATAGCCGATGCCCAACCTTGGGGATAATTAACTCTTGATTGATTACAGCAAGGCTAAGCATGACAAAAGCCCTGAACAAAACCGGGGTTACAATCCTGCGGGTGGATACACCCGAAGAGAGAAGAGGCACCATTTCGTTTTGCCTTTGCATCCAAGCGATGGTGAACATTGCAGAAAGCAGAACAATGTATTCGCATAATTGATCAAAGATCTGGGTGAGTTTGAAACTGTAATACATACCGATATCGCTCAAAGTATGAAGAAAGTCTTTTTGCTTACTGGAAAAATCATCGAGGTTGGTGAACAAATCTACCACCACATAAAGGCTGAGCAAGCTTACCAGGCAAATAAAGTAAGCCTTAAAGTAGCCGATGATTAATTGTCGATCTATCAGGGTGAACATAATACCCCTGCATCCTTGCTGGGTAAGAAATTTAGTGAGAGCCAACCCCTGCAATGCGGGGTTCCTTTTCAACAGCGGCCAAGGGAATCCGAATCCCCGGCTTATAATTTAGCACATATTGAATCACATAATCGTTAGCATTGGTGCAGGCGAAATCGCCAAAACCATGATCCCGCATTTCTCGATAGGCTTCATTCACAGTCCAATGGTTGTATTCCATGCGATAGATTGCAGCGAGCACTCCGGTGCGGTGCAAGCCTGCTCTACAGTGAATCACCATGGGGTAATTAGAGGGGTCATCGCAAATTTTAAGGAAGTCTTCGACCGCCCTTGGGCGCTTTGAAGGAACTTCAGGCCTTGGCCTAAGATCAGGGCTGATAAAGAGGTATTTAACACCAAGATCTTCGCAAACCTTTTTCTCACTTATCGTAGATCGATCCCAGAAAGTTTTATAAACATCAGGGTCTGGATAATCATCTTGAAGATTGACGATGGATTTTAATTTGTAATGCTCTACTGCATCTTTGAAGCCTGCAACTGTGAGTTGCCCACAACGATACATTTTCCCAGCCTCGACAACTCGAAGCCTTCTACCATGATTCCAGACATTACGGCTGTGTAATATCGGAAATACTACTACTGCTGCAAACATTGCACTGATAATAAGCCAACGCAAAAACGCCAGACCCATGCCACCCCTCCCAGAAGGAAAGCCGAAAACGCCGGCGAGATTGGTTCTCCCGGTTCAGCAAGGGGATATTGGCAAGGATAAGCAGAAAGCACAAGGCCGATTGTGGCAACCTTGTGCGAGAAACAACCTAGTTTACAGGAACTTGGGCAGACTGAAGGATTTCGCCTGTTGCCATGTTTTGGATAAACACCACAACCAGTAAATCGGTGAAATTCAAGGGCCTGCCTTTACCAGAAAATGGCTCTTCTTTGGCAATCTGGTCAAGATAGGAAGCCCACTTCTTCCTCAACTCTTCCAAATTCACTTTCGCTTCTTTTTTTCCATTCTTTTCCATCATTGCGATGCCATCCACACCTGCTGGGAATGAACGCACCACATGATGATGTTTTTTCTGCTTGTTACCACCTTGGTACCGCACTTCTTTTTCCACTAAAACCATATTCAAGCGAATGTTGTTACCAATTTCGGTAAGGTCTTTAACCTCAACTGAAATCGATACATCTTCGCCGACTTTCTTGGCGCTAGCCATCAAGCTGGCGGCGGCTCCTTTTTCCAACAGAGGTTCGACCACAGCCTTATACTCTTTAAATTTTTCCATGGCTGCATCTCTGGGGCCACCACCACCTGCTGCGGATTTTCCGTTAAAGAAAATAGCAGGTGTGCCTTCAATCTGCTTGCCATAGTACTTAGCCCGATTTTCAGATTCAGGATTGGTCAAAGGATCGGGGCCGGGGATGTGCAAATGATATTGCAACACAACTACTTCACTTGATTTAAACGCCTTGGGCAACGCATCAAATGCCATATCTGCCGCAACGCATGGTGGGCATTCGGTACCTGTGAACAATTCAACTAATACAGCACGATCGCTCTTGGATTTTCGCCCAGCGAAAGGTTCCGGCTTGATGCCTGTATCCATCTTTTCCATTTTAATCTGAATTTCCTTGGCATCATCGATCTTCCCGGAAGATTCTAAAGCGTCTGCAAGGATTTCCAGAACCTTGAGTTTATTTGCTACGGTATCATTATCAGAAAGAGAGCGTTCCGCTTGCCTTGCGTATTGCAATGCGATGGGTGCATACTCTTTCTGGGGGGCTAAGAGTTCTGCGATTTCCAACCCGATCTGAGCCTTCCATTTTACGCCATAGTTTTCCGAAGCTTTTACCGCTTTATCTGCCCAAGAGCGAACTTCTTCGATTTTCGATTTGCGAATTTCCGCTTCTGCCATCAGGCTAAGTGCAGCTTTCACAACTTCATATTCTGGCTGATCTGCCCGTGCAATCATTTCCTTATTTAAATCATAGGCATTCAAGGAAGTTAAAGTCGTGGGTTCTAAAATAGCAGGGGTAACGATATCCTTGATCATTACGCTGCCCTGAATTTTCTCTTTCTTATCTTTAGGCAGGGTTCCTTCAAACTTAAAGGTGCCTTGTTTCGATTTGAGATCAAATGAAATGGTGCCATCTTTCACGGAAACATTTTCAAAAGTTGCCTTGGGCATTTGGTTGGCAGAAGCCAACACTTCGCCTGATGTCTTTTCCCCACCCAGCTTCAATTGCACAAGCCACACTGGGGCATTAGCCTCGCGTATTAAAAAAGGCATGAAGACTTTGTAATTCTGCTCTGCGGGGGCTTGCACCGCACCTACAGAAACGATCAAACTTAAAAACATTCCAACTACCAAATAAAAACGAACCATGGTTTCTCCTTTTAGCCTGTGATAGAACTGTTAATCTATCATGGTACTTTAGAATAATTACTTTATCATGCATTGGGGTATTTGGCATAAGAATTTTTTCGCATCTTCTTTGCAAGGATCTTAGTGAACATGAAAATCAAATTCCTACTCGCTTTTCTACTCGTTTTCCTTCAGGGGTTCATTCCTAACATGAGTTTATTTTCTGATGAAGGCATGTGGCTTTTTAACGACCCGCCCACGACGCTGCTTAGCAAAAAACACAACTTCAACCTTACGAACCCTTGGTTGGAAAACGCCTGCCTTTCCTCTGTGAGATTCAACAATGGGGGATCGGGTGGTTTTATTTCTGCGGATGGATTGATCATCACCAACCACCATATTGGCGCAGATTCCCTGCAAAAACTTAGCAGCGCAACCCGCGATTTACTTAAAGATGGGTTCATTGCAAAAAAACAAGCCGACGAAATACCCTGCCCCGATCTCGAACTTAATGTCCTCATCAGCATCGAAGACATGACCGACAAAGTTAAAAACGCTGTTACTCCAAACATGAAACCTGCTGAAGCTTTTGCTGCCCGAAGAGCAGCCATGGCTGCAATTGAAAAAGAATCCGCAGACCGCACAGGATTGCGCAGCGACATAGTCACCCTTTATCAAGGCGGCCTTTACCATTTATATCGCTACAAAAAATACACCGAGGTAAAGTTGGTGCTGGCTCCGGAAAGTGCGATTGCCGCCTTTGGAGGAGATGTTGATAATTTCGAGTTCCCGAGGCATAATCTCGATTTCTGTTTATTTCGTGCCTACGAGAATGGCAAACCTGCCAAGCCTGCTAAATTCTTTAAGCTGGCAAAAAGCGGCCCCGTAGAGGGAGACTTGGTGTTTGTAACAGGCCACCCAGGCACCACCAACCGACTCGAAACCCTTGCTAAGCTCATTCACAGACGCGATTATTTCCTGCCTTATAATCTCGCCAGGCTTCGAACCTATGAAGCTGCTTTGCTTCAGTTCAGTGCAAGTTCTCCTACTAATGGCGCAATGGCCACCACCGATTTACATCGCGTTGCCAACGCTAGAAAAGCCTTCACAGGCCAGTACAACGGATTACTTAACCCCTCCATCATTGAAGCTAAAAGTGTCCAAGAAAATAACATCCTCCTAGCAGCAGAAAAAGAACCTGAAAAAGATACACCTTGGAAATCCATCGCTCTCGTTCAGAAAAAATTAGCCTTGTTCGAAACTGAATATTTGTTGTTTGAGCGGGGCGATGCCTTCTTTTCTGAACTCTTCACCATAGCCAGGCACATAGTTCGAATGGCTGATGAGCTACCTCAAGCGAGTGGCAAAAGGTTCCGCGAATACCGCGACTCGAATTTGGATTCGCTCAAGTTTCAACTTTATTCCCCAGCCCCCATTTATGCTGCGCTAGAACAGGCCAAACTCGCTTCATCGCTATCCTTCATGGCAGAAAAACTAGGAGGTGCACACCCTCTTGTTAAGCTCGCACTCAATAACGAACCTCCATCAGTTCGCGCAGCTTCGTTGGTGCAGAATTCTAAACTCTTCAACCCCGCAGAACGAAAAAAGCTTATGGAGGGTGGCAAAGCTGCAATCCAAGCCTCTACCGATCTATTCATTAAACTGGCTCTCGATATTGATGCAAAATCACGCGAACTCCGCCAGCGCCACGAAGAAGAAGTCGAAGAACCCGAAAGACAGGCTTATTCCGATATCGCCCGAGTCCGATTTAAAACGCTTGGAAAAAATGTCGCTCCCGATGCTACCTTTACTTTAAGACTGGCATTTGGAATCGTTCGTGGTTACCAACTTGATGACAAAGAAATTCCCTTTCAAACCACTTACAAAAGCCTATTCGAAAGGCATTCTCTTATGCAGGGAAAGGTACCATTCGATTTGCCCGAGCAATGGTTGCAAAACAAAGACAAGCTTAAGTTGTCAACGCCTTTGAATTTCGCAAGCACCGCGGATACCATCGGGGGGAACTCAGGCAGCCCAGTTCTTAATCGCGAGGGCGAATTAATCGGAGTGAACTTTGATCGCAACCGCCATGGCTTAGTTCGAAACTTTGTTTACACCGATGTGCAAGCCAGGCATATTGCGGTTCATACACAAGGAATATTAGAATCTCTGCGAACCATTTATCAAGCAGAAGATCTAATCAAGGAAATGACTGGGCAATAAGTTTTAGGATTAATTTTCGAAAGCTTTGGCCAGCCAATCGTAGGCGACCCTGCGAATTTCATTGGGAAAATCGTGTTTGCATTCGGGATAGTAAGCCTGCATACCGGTGCGGGAATTCAACAATCTAAAAACCCCCTGGGCCGCAGCAACGCATTCCTTTACGCCATCAACTTCAAAGTTACTGTCTTCCATAGGTGCATTGATAAACAACGCCCGAGGTGCAATGGTTCCCAGAATTTCTGGGAAATCAAAAGGTACATACTCAGTCTTCAGTTTGTAAACGGTCGCCAGTCGGGGCATGTAGCGATCACTAGTCCAACCCTTGATATTGCCATTATAATATCTTGGAAAACTAGTAAACCCACAACTTGTAATAACAGCCTTGATGCGTTCATCAAAAGCAGCAACAAACAAACTGTTATGACCACCCAAAGAATGACCAATGACACCTATCTTTTCTTTATCAACCGATTCCATGGCACACAAAAGATCAACTGCACAGATGTGATTCCAAACGCCCTTGATAGTACCACTGGCATGTTTACTTTTCTTGAAATCATACTGGTAATCGCCAAAGCTTGGGTAATCAGGCGCT
>QWPF01000165.1 GCA_003671255.1 Planctomycetota bacterium
AGGCCGTACAGATGGCGGAAAGATTGCACTTACCCACTAATCCAGAAGATGACCGAAAATGCAGTGCCAATGCTGCCCGCTGTGCTTTGGAAATTGCAGTTCTCGATGCGTATGGGAAGAAATTCAGGGAACCCCTATCTTCGGTTACGAAATTGCTTGCGGGTGATCTTTTCAACCCACTGAACTCGGTTCGTTATAGTGGAGCGATAACCTCTGCATCGGGTTTGAAAATGAAAATCAATTCGCTGCTTTACAGCCTTTATGGTTTCAAGCAGATGAAGGTTAAGGTGGGCATAGCAGGTTATGATGATGCTAAGCGAATAATGCAGATTCGAAAATGGCTCGGGAAGAAAATTGATATCAGGGCTGATGCCAATGAGGCTTGGTCTATAGAAGAGGCAGTGCAGCGCATTCAAGAATTAGAGCCTGCGGGAATTACTTGTATGGAACAACCTGTCCCCCATGAACAAGTATATCAGTTGAAAAAAGTACGCACACAAGTTCGTACGCCCATCATGCTTGATGAATCTCTTTGTTCGATGATCGATGCAGAACGGGCGGTTGAACATGAGGCATGTGATTATTTTAATATTCGACTTTCGAAATGCGGTGGATTCATACCTTCGTTAAGACTTGCGCAATATGCCCGCAGACAGGGCATAAAATATCAACTAGGTTGCCAGGTGGGCGAGACTGCAATTCTTTCTTCCGCAGGTAGACACTTTGCCTGCTCTGTTTGTGATATCCGCTATCTTGAGGGTTCTTACGATAAGCATTTGGTGAAAGAGAATCTCTCTAAAAAAGATATCACTTTTGGTTGGGGTGGAGTCGCCCCTGCAATCACAAGTCATGGTTTGGGAATTGTGCTGGATGGAGCAGCGTTGGCTAGGGTTTCCATCAGGCAGGAGATTCTCCGTGGTTGATAATCCTTTCGAAATACAATCTTTTCTTACTTCGGGTGGATACAAACTTCATTACCGTCATTATCATTCGGTTGGGATCCCTAAGGCGACGATCGTTTTTATTCATGGAATTCAAAGCCATGGTGGTTGGTATGAATCTTCTTGCAAGAAGTTTGTTCAAGCAGGCTACCGAGTGTTGTTTTTAGATAGGCGTGGCAGTGGGCTTAATGAAGTTTCAAGAGGAGATAGCCCCTCTTTTCGCACTTTGCTGGATGATCTTAAAGAGTTTTTGCAGTATCAAAGAAAAGAGATTGGCGAGGCAACGCCTTTGATTCTAGGCGCAATATCGTGGGGTGGGAAGATTGCATTTGGGTTGGAAATACGCATGGCAAACCTAGTGGATGGGTTCCTTTTGCTTGCGCCTGGCTTTTGCCCTAAAGTTCATCCCACACGCAAGGAACGATTTTTCATAGCCTTGGGAAGTTTGTTTACACCCCGTAGACTTTTTAATATCCCACTCAACGACCCGGAGTTATTCACCGCCAATCCTAGTGCTCAAAAATTTCTTAAAGAAGATCCACTTGCATTAAGGAAGGCGACAGCGAGATTTCTTATAGATAGCGTAAGGTTAGATTTTTATCTGCGAATGTTTAGAACGAAAATCAGCAAGCCAATTTTGTTGCTCATTGCAGGGCAGGATAAAATTATTGACAATGAAAAGACGATTGCGTTTGTCAAAGGCTTTGCCTTGGGTTCTTTGACCATTAAAGAGTATCCAAAGGCGCATCATACTTTCGAATTTGAACCTGAACCGCAACTTCATATCGAAGAAATAAAAGAATGGCTCGAAGTTCAGATTAAAAAATAAAGGCCCCCTGCATTCAAGCAAGGAGCCTTTGCTTAAGTCAAATCAGATTATTCGAGGTCTTTCCAAACCGAAATCGAATGGTTGACCCAGATACCATCTTCCATGAAAGTGGTGCAGACGGTTCCTTTGCAAGTGCCAAGAACTTCGAAGAAGGTTTTGACCTGTTTTTTCACACCAAAGGCTTCATCAATACCCGGGGGCATCATTTCAAAACCAAATTCCACCCATGGATTGATCATTCCCATCAGGGCGGTGTTATCGAAAATACAAAACCCAGCAAGGTTTTTTTCGATGCCTGCAAGTTTTGCAACTTCGGAAGTGAGGGGAGTTTTATTCAGCAATCTTTCTGCATGTTCAAAAGAGAAAGTGATTGCAGAAAAGTTGGGCCCAACCACTGCTCCGGGTTGTAGCTTTTTGTTGATATCTTCAAGCATAGGAATTGGGTAGAAGTAAGCTTTACCTTCTTTTAAAGTTTTTTCTTCGGGTGCTGGAATCTTAATTGCAGAAAGTGTGCCTGTGGGGTCAAACCCTGCTGCATCCTTGATGATTTGATTAATTCCTTCGCGATAACCTTTAATAGCTGCACTAAATTTGGCTGCATCGCTGATGCCAAGAATAAAGGCGGGCTCAGGAACATATAGATCCTTTTTGGATTTGGGAAGCATTGCGCTCCATTGCTTGCTGCCTAGTTTGCCATCAAGAACAAAAGCTATTTGTGCATCTTTCATCGCAGGGATCAAATCCGAGGCAGTGATTTTTGCAAGTTTGGCAATGGTTGGTTCAAGTTTTTTGAGGAAAGCAGTTACGGGCTCTTTTTGATCCGCAGGAATATTAGGGATGGCAAATTCATTGAAGTAACCATAACCAACCGCGCCCCATTTAGAGAAGAAGTTCCAAGCTTTTTCAACATCTTTGCCTCGAAGCATGGTTGCAAAGATTGGACTGCCACCAAAGTTTTGCAACAAGCCCAAAGGCTTGGAACCATCGATTGGCATATTAGAAGTGAAATCATAATTGGCCGATTCACAACCTTTGTTGCTTAAGAAAGTCACACCGACTCGGGCACCGATTTTAGGAGCGAATTCGAAAGCTTCTTTGGTTAGGGCATCGACATCTTTTTCGATTCGTTTTGAAATATCTTTGGGAAGGTTTGCCCCAGCAATCAATTCCTTGACTTGGTTGCTTGCTTCTTCTGGGTTCGAGCCATAACTCTGTGCGGTTTCTAGAAATTCTTTGCTGTAGTATTGCATCCCAATAATGTTCTTACCCGCATGCTTTGCAAGCGGTGCCATCTCTTTTATGGAAGCGATCGAATCCCCTTTACCAATGCTTGAAAGATAGGTTAAATCAGGGCCCATCGTTACAATAAGATAGTCATCTTTGATGCCTATAGCTGCAGCAAAAGTCATCTTTGCAAGATCAACCTTGAATTTTTTAAGTTGCCCTTCTTCGACCCCTGGGATTTGATCGATACCCTCAATAGGAAACATACTTCCTTTAAGTTTAAGAGTGAGGAAGTCTGTTCCTAATATTTTTTCTTTTTTGGCAGCGCCTTTTAATTTTGGTTCAGCAGTTCCGATCATTGGAAGTTTGTCTTCAAGCTTTTTGATGAGTTCTTCGCCTGTTTTTTTATTCTTTAATTTAAAAGCCAATAAAAGCTCAGGAACTTTCAGGTCTTTTGATGACTCCACTAATGCTTGAATGATGCTTTCGCCCTGTGCTTTGCTAATGGCATCTTGATCGAAATTACCCTGCATAAGCAGGGTAAGTGGTGCCATTTGGCCTGCAGTTAAAGCACTAATGATTGATCCAAGTGATTTAGGAGCGTTGGGGCCTGTTGCAATAACCACTTCATGCGAAAAGATCTCACCTGCAGTTGCAAGTATTTGATTGAATTGTTTTTTTTCATCTTCTTGAAGATTGCCTGTGTATCCTTCATTAAACTTTTCAATCAGCATCTTGGTTCCGCCAAGCTCTGCAAGTTTCTTATACGCTTTGCTGTTTAAAATAAGATCGAGTTGCTCCTTGTTTTTCAGCATGATGCCAAAGGCTGTGGTGGCTTTGGGAATCCAATCGATGGCACAGGTGGTTTTGATCGGGTTTTCAGCAGCGATCGATTTGTTCGTAAGCGAAAAAAGCAAGAAGCTTAAACACGAGGCAGATAAAGCTATAGCAATTGATCTTTTGAACATGATTGACTCCACAAAGAATTTCACCACACATACTTTAATTTTAGACCATGCATTATCAACACAACAAATACGAATCAATTACAACATCTAATCAGATAATGCACTTCATAAGCGTAAGTTAGCAAGTTGGGGAAATTAACACAATATATAGTTGGGTACTAAAAATCCCCTGTCCCTCGCTTGGACCACCAGGGTAGCATCCCACCCCCATCAATGGTGAGCAAACTCCCGGTGATGTAAGCGGAATCCGGATCAGAGAGGAATACGATGCCCCGGGCGATTTCCTCGGGTTGCGCCAACCTTCCCATGGGCAGGAAGGAGCTAGCTTTTTGTAGGGTATCTTCCGCGAAGAATTTGCGCTCGCCTGGTGTATCGGTCCAACCTGGGTAAACTATGTTAACTCGAATGTTGTGTTTGATTAGTTCAATAGCTGCGGTTTTTGCCATCATATCCAGCCCCGCCTTGGCCATGTTATACGCCATGCAGGAAGGGTAGGGCACCACTGCATGAGGCGAGCTTACAATTACGACATTGCCGCCGTTGCCTTTTTTTAACATTTGGTTGGTGCATGCTCTTAAGGCATGAAAAGCGCCCCACATGGATACATCGATGGTTTTGTGGAAACCTTTCATGTCTGCAACATGGAACATTTCGCGGTCACTAAAAACCGCACTGGATACAAGAGTATCAATTTTTCCGAGTTTATGAACTGCATCTGCGACCATGGTTTCAACCGCAGCTTGATCCACCAAATCCACTGGATAGAGCAGGCATTTTCTTCCTAGAGCTTCGATTTCTTTTTTTGCTGTTTCTGCAGATTCAGGCATGGTGAGATAATTCAAGGCAATATCTGCACCTTCTTTTGCAAGGGCGATTGCAGAAGCCCGGCCGATTCCTGAAGATGCCCCGGTTACAAGTGCCACTTTTCCTGCTAGTTTCATTCTTTCTTCTCCTTGAATTTTGCTACATTGATATTGTCATTACCATCTTTCAGGCTTTTTTTCAAACGGGAACTTTAAGAGTGTTATTTACTCACGCAAATAATCCCATCCCAAACTGGCGACTTCCCGAAGCTGCTTATATTCATATTCCCTTTTGTGCCCAACATTGTGGCTATTGTGACTTCGCAATCGCAATTGGTAAAGATGCAATTAGGGATAATTATCTCGATGCCCTCGAAAAAGAAATCTCCAAACTTGCGGAACCGCATCCAGTGCAATCATGGTTTATTGGCGGAGGCACTCCAACCGAGCTTAACGCAATTCAGTTGGAAAGATTATGCAAAATGTTAAAGCAATGGCTGCCTTTGACTGGTGAGTTAGAGTTTTCGATCGAGGCCAATCCCGATTCCACAACGGAAGAAAAACTTGCAGTCCTTGCAAATTATGGCTTAACGAGGCTTAGCTTAGGAGTGCAATCATTTCAGGAACCTGTGTTGCAATTGTTGGATCGCAAACATAAAAATCCCCAAGTCGAGCGAGTCATCGAAGATGCTCGGAAGCTTAAAATCCCATCCATTAGCATGGATCTGATTTTTGGTTCAGCAGGGCAGTCGCTTGAATCTTGGAAATATGATCTCACCCGCGGCCTAGCTATGCAGCCCGATCATTTTTCCACTTACGGTCTTACTTATGAAAAAGGAACGCCCCTTTGGAAAAGAATGAACCGTGGAGAAATCATTCCCTTGGAAGATACAGAGGAGCTTGCACATTACGAAGCTGCCATCGATATGCTGGAAGCCCAAGGCATGGATCATTATGAGATTTCGAGTTTTGCAAAGAAGGGCAAGCGATGCTGGCATAATCAGGTTTATTGGGAAAATAGCGCCTATTATGGCTTTGGTATGGGTGCTGCAAGATATGTGGCGGGCAAGCGCGAAGTGAACACACGCGATCTAGATTCGTATATTCAAAAAGCGTTATCCGGGCAGGAAACAATATTTCAATCAGAGCAACTTGAACCTAGAGAAGAAGCTGTTGAAACGCTGGGGTTGAATTTACGAAGGATGCAAGGTGCTAATCGCGAACGATTTTTCATGCGCACTGGGTTTCATCTCGATGAAATCACTGGCCCAAAGAAAGACTATCTGGTGCAGCAGGGCTTGCTGAAAGACGATGGGGAAAGTTTAAGCCTTACCCGAAGGGGCCGTCATCTTGCAGATTGGGTCGTAACGAGGTTGTTTTGAGAACTGCCCCCCGATGCATCGCCACGGCTGCTTGCAAGACGCGATCGC
>QWPF01000166.1:0-2958 GCA_003671255.1 Planctomycetota bacterium
TTTTGGGCGAGCGTTACCCGATTTAGCAGCCGCTACCAAGATTTGGCGCGATATGTTCCCTTCGCCAGAAGATGTTTATGGCAATGGGTTTAAGTTCATAAAAGAGAAGTGGGAAGCGTTCAAGTAATTAAAATTATGAGTGGTTTGGGAGAATCAGCCTTTTCCCAAACTACCATTTCTATTAGATTTGATTTTATAAGGACTAATTTGGGTCGTTCCAAGGAGGGGATTGTGGCTATCATTCGCCATGCTTTAATAGCATTATTTCTCGGGTTGGTTTCTACGAACGCAGTTTCTGCTCAAGCATGGGCGGAAAAAATGTTTAAAGAAGGCCTTGTGCATGATTTCGGTGTTGTGCCAAAAGGTGCGCAACTTTTTCATCGATTTACCATCACCAACATTTATTCAGTCAAAATGGAAATTGTTAACATCCGTAGCGGGTGTGGTTGCACTAGTGCGACTTCGTCTGTGAAAGTGTTAGAACCACGGGAATCTGCAACCATTGATGTCACTATGGATGCCCGAAGGTTTTCTGGTTCGAAGACGGTAATTGTTTATGTCACGGTTGGGCCAGAGTATGTTTCTACCGCTGAAATCAGAGTTACGGGCAACAGCCGTAGTGATGTCGTTTTTAATCCGGGTCAGGTATCATTCGGGGTTGTTTCCCAAGGGCAGAAAGCAGAACAAACCATCGAGGTGGAATATGCAGGCACCCAAAATTGGCAAATAACAGAAGTGATCTCTAAGGATACGCCTTTGGAAGCCACTTTTAAGGAAAGTTACCGCAAGCCCGGGCAGATTGGGTATCAGGTGAGTGTTACTTTAAAGCCCGATGCGCCATCTGGAAACCTGAAAGAGTTTATTTATTTAAAAACCAACGATACGGGTACGCCCTTGCTTTCGGTTTTGGTGGAAGCCACGATTCAATCTTCGATCAGTGTATCGCCTGCATTGCTTTCGCTCGGCACGATTAAGCCAGAGGAAAGTTTGACCCGCAGGGTGGTGGTTCGTGCGAGTAAGCCGTTTAAAGTTTTAGGGGTTGATGGTTTGGGCGAAGGGATCGAGTTGGGAACGCAGCCCGCGAGCGAGCCTTCCATGGTTCAAACGGTAACCTTTAAGTGCTCAATCAAGCAAGAAGGCCAATTCAAGAAGCAGCTTAAGATCAAGACCGACCTTCAAGAAACACCTGTATTGGTGACGATCGAAGGAACAACAGCGCCTTAACCGCTGTTTTAAGCAGCGGAAGTCGTGCGTGTAACTGATTTTCTAGTTTCTAAAACTGCATCGCGGATGCGAATGAAGGGTTCAGCAAGGTCTATATCCAAACCTTCAAAGAAGTGGGTAAAAAGCTCAGCTTCTTCAATAGTACCTGCAAGGTGCAAGCCAATACCTCTGGGGCCCGGGATAACATGAGTGCCGTGGGGGACTGGGTCTTCTGCTTTTGCAAGGCAAACCACCGGAATATCCAGCTTTTTGCGTAATCCAAGAACTTCGGGAAGGTCTGTAATCACTAAATCTACTAGTTGCGAGCTTTTTTCAACCAAGGTTTTGGCAATAACTTCTGAATAAATGAAAGGTTTTAGCCCTTCACCATAAAGAATATGCTGAACTTTATTGGGTTGAACCGCACTACTGATGCGGAATTCAATAGGTCTGGCCCAGCGATTAGTTACAAGATAAGCGCCAAAAAAACCATTGGCATCCTGATTAATCGTAAGGAAACCATAATGAATGGAATGTTGGGGGTCGAGCAGGTCCTTCGTCACAGTCACCTCTAGCCTCTCATCAAATGTTGCAAATCATTACAGGTGAATAGTTTCCCCGCATACTAATGAAGTTCGGATGAACTTGGTTAGAACTTGAATAGTATGAAAAGAGCCGTGAAAAATAAATAATTGTGAGCTTTATTGCTCTTGGAAACCTTCTATTCATTAAAGTTGCTTGATTCTTGGACTGGAATTTACCGATTAATCCGCCTAAATTGACTACATAAGAATTTGAAGCTTTTCCTTTAGTAGGGATTAAGCTCTTAGAATAAGTAGGTAGGTATCTTTTTTACTAACCGGAATACAAAATAATGGCAAATGAAAACGAGACTGTTGCAGATGAAACCCCAGAAAGCGGCCGATCCGCTGTTGAAATTATCAAGGAAAATAGCAGGTCGCTGCGCGGTACGCTCAGCCTCGAGCTAGCCGGTGCCGATGATCATTTCTCCGATGATTCCAAACAATTGCTTAAGTTTCATGGTTCCTACCAGCAGGAAGATAGGGATGCCCGTAAAAATCGTAGATCCGATGGCCTAGGCAAGCATTACATGTTCATGGTGCGGGGCAGAATCCCTGGCGGGAAAATGACCGCTAAGCAATACCTTGCTCTTGATGAATTAGCAGAATCGCACGCCAACGGCACCATCCGCCTTACCAGTAGGCAGAGCATTCAGTTTCATGGAATTCTTAAAAACAATCTTAAAGGCGTGATCGCAGGCATTAATGAATGCATGCTTTCCACTTTATCAGCATGTGGCGATGTGAACCGTAATGTGATGGCTTGCCCCGTACCCATGAAGAACGATAAGGTGCATCAAACGCTTCAGGATGATGCTTATGCAATTGCGATGCATTTGGCGCCTCAATCCACTGCATACCATGAAATCTGGCTCAATGGTAAATCCATGAGTGAAACAGCAACGGAAGATTTTGAACCCATTTATGGGAAGTTATATTTACCTAGGAAGTTTAAGACTGGGCTTACTGCGCCTCATGATAATTGCATTGATGTGTTCAGTCAGGATCTTGGTTTTGTTGCAGATATCAAAAATGGTGAAGTGGTTGGGTATGATGTTTTGGTTGGTGGTGGTATGGGAAAGACCCATGGTAAGGTAACAACATTCCCCCATTTATCCATTCCTATTTGTTATGTGCCCCGGGAGGATGTGCTTAAAGGTGCTGAAGCGGTTAT
>QWPF01000166.1:2968-4337 GCA_003671255.1 Planctomycetota bacterium
GTTGAGAAGTTCCGCGAAGTTTTGGAAGGCTATCTGACCAAGCCATTGGTGTTGCCAAAAAACATCCAGATCACGGGCTATGAAACCCACCTTGGCTGGCATGCCCAGGGCGATGGGAAATTCTTTTATGGTGTAAGCGTTGCGAGTGGTCGTATCAAGGATGAGGGCGATTTTAAACTGCGTACCGCTTTACGAACGATCATCACCAAGTTTGATACTGAAGTAAGGCTGACTGCAATTCAGGATATTTTGATTTGTGATCTGCCTGAAAGTGCCAAGCATGAGATCGAAGCTATTTTGACCAGCCATGGGGTTAAGAAACCACAGGATCTTTCGAATATCCAGAAGTATAGCCTTGCTTGCCCAGCGATTCCAACTTGTGGTTTGGCGATTTCTGAATCAGAAAGAGCCTTGCCCGGCGTTATCGATGAGATGGAAGTAGTTTTGAAGGAACTAGATCTTATCAATGAAATTATTAATATTCGAATGACAGGTTGCCCGAATGGTTGTGTGCGTCCTTATCAAAGTGAAATAGGTTTTGTGGGTAGAAGTGGTGAAAAGTACATGGTGTTTGTTGGTGGTCATGTGAATGGAACCCGTCTGAATTTCATGTTAAAGGATTTGGTATTGAAGTCGGATATCGTTCCGATGTTTCGCCATCTTTTTGTTGATTTCAAAGGTAAAAGAGCACAAAGTGAAACCTTTGGAGATTACTGTAATCGATTGGGCAAGGATTATTTGTTAACGCTTCTCCCTGCCAAGGCATCCTAAGAACGCGAGAGCTGCAATGAAAGTTTTAGTAGTAGGCAAAGGCGGGCGTGAACACGCCTTGGCCTGGAAGTTATCGCTTTCTCCGCGTGCAAAGGAAATCTTTTGTGCGCCTGGTAATCCTGGTACCGCAGCAATTGCAACCAATGTTCCAATTGCATCAGATGATATCAAAGGCTTGGTGGAATTCGCCAAGGCCGAGAAGATTGGCCTGACAGTGGTGGGCCCAGAAGATTCATTAGCACTCGGAATTGTAGATGCATTTAAAAAAGAAGGGCTGCCTATTTTTGGCCCTTCAAAATTAGCTGCTACTTTGGAATCTAGCAAGGCCTTCGCTAAGACTGTTATGCATGATGCCAATGTGCCTACCGCAGACTTCAAGATTTGCGATCACCCTGATCAGGCGAAAACTTGGATTTCAACCCGCAGGTATCCTTTAGTGGTGAAGGCCGATGGCCTGGCAGCAGGTAAAGGGGTGATTGTTTGCTCCACCCAAGATGAAGCCCTTAAAGCTGTTGAGCGCATCATGGTGAAGGAAGAGTTTGGCAGAACCGCTGGTCGCCAAGTTGTTTTGGAAAAACGCATGGTTGGCCAAGAGCTT
>QWPF01000166.1:4347-6157 GCA_003671255.1 Planctomycetota bacterium
ATTGTTTCAGGCAGAACCATCATCCCGCTTGAGCCCTGCCAAGATCATAAGGCTATTTTTGATAATGACCTAGGGCCTAATACTGGTGGGATGGGTGCATATTGCCCTGCGCCTTTGGGCACGAAGGAAATACTCGATCAAATTGATACGGAAGTTTTGGTTCCGACCGTACATGCGATGAAGCGAAGAAGAATGCCATTTCATGGAATTCTTTATGCAGGGATCATGGTTACAGGGCAGGGCGCACGGGTGCTCGAATTTAATTGCAGAATGGGCGATCCCGAAACCCAACCCCTCATGATGCGCTTGCAGACCGATCTATTGGATCTACTCGAAGCTGCAGTTGAAAATAGACTTGATGAGTTTGAAGGTAAGATCGCTTGGGATCCCAGACCCGCAGTTTGCGTGGTTCTTGCTGCAAAGGGTTATCCTGGGGTTGTTGATAAGAATCATACGATTACAGGGCTGCACGAAGCTGCAAAGCTGAAGGATGTTCAAATCTTTCATGGCGCAACCAGGTTTGATTCAAGAAATATTGTTACCGATGGTGGTCGGGTGTTGAGCGTTACAGCCTTGGGTGATGATATGATTGCTGCTAGGGCTAAAGCTTATGAAGCAGTGAACTTGATTAAATTTAGTGGCATGCAATATCGAACGGATATAGGTTTGAAGGCCCTTGCCCCATTGCCTTTCCCTATCAAAGAAATTGCTGCTGAGGTTGCGGTTGAGGAAGAACCGGCTGTCGAGCCCGAAGCTTGATTGATACTAATCTTCTTCTGTAAATCCTAGCGCATTCATCATAAGCCCATGCACATTAGTCATGGGCATTTTTCCCAAAGGTGGGGCAGGGCCATCTCCTGCCAATAGAGCACAATCCTCGTCGTTGTCGCAAACCAAGCCATGGCTGCCTTTCACTAAAGAGTGATCCAATGGGATTACATCCATCAGGGTTCGGAACCCAAGCTTTTTGCCCAAGAGTTTTCTGATCACTTTAAGTTTGGGGAAAAGTAACTTGGGGTCGAAGAACAATTCGCAAGGGTCGTAGCCTGGTTTTCGATGGATATCCACGGTGCGGGCGAAATCTGGCGCCCTGCTTTCATCAAGCCAATAAGGATAAGCAAACCATTTGTTGTTTTCGGAGAGTGCAACAAGTTCGCCTGAACGCTGATGAGCAAGCCCCATGCTTTTCTTTCCTTCCTCATCGAGAATTATTTTGATGCCCGGTGTTTCTTCAAGAGTTGCTTTGACTCTCGGAATATCGCCGGGGTTTTTGATGTAGATGTGTGCCAGTTGATGATCACAAACAGCAAATGCTCTGCTAGCAAAAAAATCAATGGTCTCACCAAAGGGCCCGTCTCTGCATACAAGAAAACCATTCTTTCTTAGCACCTTGTTGGGCTCTATCGCGCTTTGCACATTGCAATGGCCGTATTCGCTTACGATCCAAACTCGGGCACCTTTAGCTTTGGCAGCATCTAAAATCGGTTCGCAAGCCTGATCCAATTCTCTTGTTAATTTTGGCATATCTGAACCTGTGGGCCCAAAGCGTTGCGGGTCGTAATCAAGGTGGGGCAGGTAAGCGAGGGTTAGATTGGGCGTTTCATGCGTAATGATTTCTGCAGTTGCCTGGGCTATCCAGCGTGTGCAGGGCAGCCCTGCCATCGGCCCCCAGAATGATGGGAAGGGGAAGGCTCCCAGCTTTTTTTCCAATCCCTCTGTAAGTTCTTGTGATGTTCCTGAAATGCCGAAGGCCTTATTGCCATCGGCGCCATAATAGGGCTTGGGAGTAACGCTAATATCGACATCAGCG
>QWPF01000167.1 GCA_003671255.1 Planctomycetota bacterium
TACCACCGATCCATCCTACTATCGCTGGACTCAGTGGATTTTTCTTCTCCTCTTTGATACTTGGTACGATGCTTCTGCAAAAAAAGGCAGACCTATTGCAGAGCTTCCTATTCCAGAAAAGATTAAAAACCAGGGTGATGACGCTGTTCGCATGTATCGGGATAGTCAACGGCTTGCCTACCAGGCTGAAGTCCCCGTCAACTGGTGCTCAGCTTTAGGTACCGTGCTTGCCAACGAAGAAGTCATCGATGGCAGAAGCGAGCGGGGCAGTCATCCAGTTGTTCGTATGCCCCTTAAGCAATGGATGTTGCGCATTACTTCTTATGCAGAGCGCCTTTTATACGATCTTGAAGATCTTGACTGGTCTGAAAGTATTAAAGATATGCAGCGCAACTGGATTGGAAGAAGCGAAGGCGCAGAGGTTACTTTCAAACTTGCAGCCTCGGATAAAGTGGCCAAGGTTTTCACCACCAGACCCGACACCCTCTTTGGCGCAACCTACATGGTTGTTTCGCCTGAGCATTCTATTGTTTCAGCAATCACCACGCCTGAACAAAAAGCTGCAGTCGAAGCTTATCAAACTGAATCTTCACGCAAGAGCGACTTCGAAAGAACCGAACTTGCTAAAAAGAAAACCGGGGTATTTACAGGCGCTTATGCCATCAATCCCGTTAACAACAAACAGATTCCCATCTGGATTGCTGATTATGTGCTAGCAGGTTACGGCACCGGCGCAATCATGGCAGTTCCCGCACATGATGAACGTGACTTTGAGTTCGCAAAACATTTCAACCTGCCCATCGTTCCCGTAGTTCAGCCTTCAGATGCATGGCTTGAGAAAACCAAAAGCTCCATGCAAAACTTTACCGAACCCTTCACGGAGGAAGGCACGGTTTGTAATTCTTCAGAGTTCGATGGTTTGACCTCGTCCGAATTTAAGAAGAAGATCATCGCCGTTTTGGAATCAAAACAACAAGGGTTTGGAAAAGTTAATTTCAAACTTCGTGATTGGCTTTTCAGCAGGCAACGCTATTGGGGTGAGCCTTTTCCTCTTCTTCATCAGGTTGATGCCCAGGGTAATCTTCTAGGCAATATTGAACCAATTGAAACTTCTGAGTTGCCTTTGGAACTTCCCCAGCTCGAAGATTTCAAACCTTCAGGCAGACCCGAACCACCATTGGGCAAAGCCACTGCTTGGCTTAAAGTTGAACGCAATGGTAAACAGTATATCCGCGAAACCAACACCATGCCCCAGTGGGCGGGCTCTTGCTGGTACTACCTCCGCTATATCGATCCTAAAAACCCCAAAGCCTTCTGCGACCCAGAATTACTTAACGCATGGCTACCTGTCGATCTCTACATCGGTGGTGCAGAGCATGCAGTGCTTCATCTTCTTTATTCCAGATTCTGGCATAAGTTGCTGTACGATCGTGGCTACCTTAATTGCAAAGAGCCTTTTCAAAAGCTTATCAATCAGGGCATGATCCTTGGCGAAATGGAGTACACCGCTTTCCAAAAAGAAGGTAAGTTCATCTCGCAATCATTAGTAAGCTTTGATGGAATTTCTGCAACAGAAAAGAAAACTGATTTACCTGTTGAGTGCATAAAAATCGAAGAATCGAAGGCAGAGAAAAAAGGTGACTCTTTTGTTCTTCTGGAAAACCCTGAAATCCGGATCGATGCCCGTGCCTCTAAAATGTCTAAGAGTCGGGGTAATGTCATCAACCCTGATACCGTGGTTCATGATTACGGTGCAGATAGTTTGCGCCTTTACGAAATGTTCATGGGGCCCCTGGAAGCCACCAAGCCTTGGAACATGAATGGTGTTGAAGGTGTTTATCGTTTTCTTGCAAGAGTTTGGCGTATGATCATCGACGATCGTGCTGAACATAACACGCTCCTAGAAGCGGTGAAGGATATTCCAGCTAACCAAGAAACCTTGCGTATGCTGCACCATACCATCAAGCGGGTTACCGATGATTTGGAACATTATCGATTCAACACCGCCATCTCAGCCATGATGGAATTCACCAATTTCCTAACCCCTGTTGCAGACAAACCAAAGTCAGTTTTGAAAACCTTTGTGCAACTGCTTGCTCCTTTTGCGCCTCACCTTGCTGAAGAAGTATGGCAGGCACTTGGGGAAACTTCATCTCTTTCTTACCAACCTTGGCCTACTTATAACCCTGATTTGTTGAAACTTGATACCATCGAAATCCCTGTTCAAGTTAATGGCAAAATTCGCACCCGTCTTATTGTTGCTCTGGGCTTGGCAGATGATGCTCTTAAGGAACTTGCATTAGCAGACCCTAAAGTTCAGGAATTCATCGCTGGGAAACCAATCAAGAAAATGATTATCGTACCGGGTAAACTTGTGAACATCGTTGCAGTCTGATAACTTTTAATTTGAAAGTATCATCATGAATGAAGATTACAATTCAATCAACAGGCGTAAATTTGTGGCTCAAACTGCATTGGGGCTCACCACTGCTGCAACTGTTTCCCATTTCAATGTTGATGCTGCATTTGCAGATGCTGATTCTCATCAAGCTATGGGAACCCGCACCGGGGAAGTAACCGATAACAGTGCAATTATATGGGTGCGCTTGACTACTGCTTCGGTTCGTAACAATGCAGGGAAGTTGATTCCTGGGAGAGTGAAACAAGGCGCAGAAAGACCAGCAATCACTGTGCCTGTGGATCAACTTGAAGGGGCTTGCTCTGGTGCGCCCGGCAATGTGAGGCTGCGTTATGGCATCAAGATGGATTTGTCTGATGCGAAATCTACGGACTGGGTCGAGGTTACTGAGAAGACAGATTTCAGTCATCGCTTTTTGGTCAATGATTTGAACCCTGCTACTACTTATTATTTTGTCAGTGAAACTCAAGGCTTGGATAAGAAGAGCCATGGGGGTTTTAGTGGAAGGTTTCAAACTGCGCCGACTTCAAATGTTCCAAGCAATCTGACTTTTTGCGTTATGACATGCCAAGGTTACCCTGATCGCGGGCATCCGGATGGGCACGCCATTTATCCTTCAATGCTTGCATTGAAGCCTGCGTTTACCTGCCTTACAGGCGATCTTGTTTATTATGATAATGATGAACCCTATGTAACTTCCCCCGAGTTGGCACGCTATCATTGGCAGCGTATGTTCAGCCTGCCCCGTCTGATTGATTTCAATCGTCAGGTGGGCACCTATTGGCTTAAGGATGATCACGATACGCTTAATAATGATTCAGGGCCTGAATCGAAATCCATGGGTTCATTTACTTTTGCAGAGGGCCAGAAGATTTTCCGCCAACAGGCCCCGATGGGTGATGGATTGAACTATCGTACCTTTCGCTGGGGAAGTGATTTGCAAATCTGGTTCACCGATGGGCGTGATTTTCGCTCTAAAAATAAAGTCCCTGATGGCCCCGATAAAACCATTTGGGGTAATGAGCAAAAAGCTTGGTTCAAACGCACCATGAAGGAGAGTAACGCAACTTGGAAAGTCCTAGTTACTCCAACCCCTTTGGTTGGCCCTGATCGCAGCAATAAAAGCGATAATCATTCCAACCTTAAGTTCAAACACGAAGGCGATGAAATTCGCAACTGGTTGAAGGCTAATGCCCCCGACAACTTTTTCTCTATTTGTGGTGATCGCCATTGGCAATATCATTCGGTGCATCCTGAATCTAAGGTGCATGAGTTTAGCGTTGGCGCAGCGAGCGATTTGCACGCTGGTGGCAGCAAAGGTAATGACCCTGCCTACCATCGTTTTCATCGAGTTAAAGGCGGGTTTCTTTCTGCGACCGTGAAGCGCGAGGGCCTCAAAAGCTCCATAATTTTCCAGCATCGTGATGTGGATGGTAAGGTGGTTTACGAGTTTGGTTCGCAAAGAGATGCAAACGCCTAGGTCTATAATCGCCTTAGTGTCACTGTTTTATAGTAGTTTGTATACTTCTTGCTCTAAACAAATTATGCTGCATTGCATGAGATTCTTAATACAAGCTGCCTACCTGGGTGAATGACATGCCCTCCACATGAATTTGGATTCCTAGATTACTCTGTGATGTTTGTCTACTTTGTTGCAATGCTGGCGATAGGCGTTTGGGCGGGGTCGCATAAAAAAGATGATGATGAATACTTTCTTGCTCAGCGTCAGATACCCTGGTATGCAATCGGCCTGAGCATCGTTGCAACGCTGATATCGTCGCTGTCGTACATTTCAGAACCGGGTGAGGTTTTTCTTTCAGGGTTTACGAACATCACAGGCAAGTTCATTGCGATTGTTTTGGAAACTGGGTTTGTCCTGTTTTTATTTATCCCTTTCCTGATGCGGTTTCGTTTCACCTCAGCTTATGAATATCTGGGCCATAGGTTTGATGCCAACGCTCGTATGCTTGGGGTGATATTCTTTTCCCTGCAAACGATTGCATGGATGGGTTTTGTTATTCTGGCAATGGCACGAACCATGGTTGAAGTCACCCATCTGCATTTGGGAACTATTATTCTTTTGTTGGGAATCATTACCACCTTGTATACGATGGTGGGCGGATATCGTGGCGTTGTCTGGACGGATGTGGTCCAATTTTTCCTCATGTTTGGAGGCGCCTTCGGATGCATTCTTTTTATCGGCATCACCACCCATTCCACACCCATCGATTGGATATCGGAAGCAGCCAAATACCATGGGGAGAAACAAAGCACCCGGATTTTCAGCCTTGATCCGTATCAGCGCAGTACCATTGTTTCATTTGCTTTGACCATGTTTGTCTGGCATGTTTGCATTCACCTCGGAAATCAAATGACGGTGCAACGATACTTCTCCACCACGGATTTGAAGGCAGCGCGAAAAAGTTTCATACTCGCAGTGTTTGGCAACCTCTGCATCAATACGGTACTGGTTCTGGTCGGGCTTGCGATTCTTTATGAGAACCTTAAAGGGAACACTCAGGTTGATTTGTCCCAAGAAAAAAAAGCTGACATGATCTTCCCTCGATACATGGTCGAGTTTCTACCTCCGGGGCTTGCTGGCGCAGTGCTGACTGCGGTATTGGCGGCTGCTATGTCTACCATTTCTTCAGGATTTAATTCGCTTGCGACCGTGCTTGCAATGGAAAGAAAACAAACAGATAACCCCTCTTCACGAGTGAGTTTTGCAACCGGTGTCACCTTGCTTGCGGGCTTGCTTTCAACCCTTCTCGCTTACGGTATCGATGTCTTGGTGCAGGATCGCAACATCGTCGAAATGATGCCTAGAAGTTTTAATTGCTTCACTGCCCCTTTAGGTGGAATGTTTATCATCGGCATTTTTATCCCTTGGATTAGAGCTGTTGCAATGGTTCCTGCAACTCTGATTGCTTTTGTCTCTGCCATTCTTATTTCCTATGGGAAGGAACTTCTAGGGCTCGAAAAAAATCTCAGCTTCACTTTGGTAATGCCCGCATCACTTTTTATCATGATCATTACCGCGATTGTGCTTGATCTCATTCTGCCGGGGCCGAGAAAAGATACCGCTGGTCTTACTTGGTTTAGTATGAATCAAAGGCCCAACTTACATCCCTCTTTGATTTCTGATTTTCAGGAGAAGAAGGCCAATGGCTGAACCTTTTCGCATTGCATTTATAGGTGTTGATCATCCGCATGGTTCGGGCTGGCGCGAATCCATCAGCCTTATTTATGAAGAAGCCATCTTGGTTGCTTTTGTCAAAGGATTCGATGGTGCTATTGCAAGCCTTGAAGAAAAATATGCTCTCCTTCCCAGATTTAATTCCGTTACGGAACTATTGCTGTGGGGCGAATTCGATGGCGCAGTTGTTTGTCTCCCTAATTGTGAAACTACGGATGTTGTTATACAACTTGCCCAAGCTGGGAAAGCTGTTTTGGTCGAAAAACCATGTGCTTCATCTGCAAGCAACTGGTTGCCTGCAATGAATGCAATCCGTGCTAAT
>QWPF01000168.1 GCA_003671255.1 Planctomycetota bacterium
CTTGATTTTTTAAGTAAGGTGGAATCATGGAGGGTGTGGAAAAAAGAATTAAACCCGTGCCTAATCCCGCGATTATTCTTCCAGCAATGCAAATGCTGTAGGGGGCGTGAATCAATCCACCGTTGATGAATGATCCCGCCGCAAGGCCGATTAATCCAATTCGTGTTAAGAAGAGAGGGGGAAATAGCGGGCCAACTTTTTTAGCAAGTATAAATCCAAACGCAATGGAAAGAAGAAGCGCGCTATGCAGGCCGTATCCTTGGGCTGAAATCCAGCCCATCGCGCCATCCATCTCCTTGAAATTCATGGTATGGCCGGCTGTGGTAACCCAAGCAATGGCGAGTGCAGCAAGTGCCCTGCCATGCAAAATGGTTTCGCAGCCCCAGAGCAGGGGGTTAAGAATCCTCATCGCCAAATACAAGTTTGCTGCTCCCGTTTAATTCGTTGATCCAAGATATTTCGAGTCCCTGAGGAGTCTGGATGGTCAAAGAGGGTTTCAAGGGCGTATTCATTTTTTGCAGAATGGTAAGCATCTGCTGGAAAGCTGATTTAACTTCCAATTCTTTTTCTTCTTGTTTCAGAGTGCGCCAACCTTTGTTCGTGGTAAGGATAACAGGGAGTCGTAATTCCTGCTGAAAAACTCCAACACCATAGGGCAGAACAATTTTGGCAGGAGCGAGTATTTCCGTTTTGCTGAAAAGGGAATCGCCCGATGCGGATTTTCGTGCATTGACATAACTATGAATTTGTTTGGAAGCATCGACAAGAGCAGGGTCTGTGATGTCTGACTTAGGATAAGCAGGAGAGAGAATACCATCAGGCATGGGCGGGATTTTTTCCGTCTGGGGCATCCCACAGCCAATCAAGCCCAGAATTAATAAAGCTAAGGTTCGTTTCATGGTTTCTTTTTCTTGGAGCTGTAGGGAGTCGTTGCAGGAAACACCCTTGTTTCTGAAGCTAGTGTGATTGGCCTGTATTGCAAAGTTCCAACCTTGACTTCGAAAATATCACCGGGCTCAAGATTGGCAACACTGCCTTTTTGTAATCCTGCATAAGCTAAGCCAAGCAAAAGCCCAGCGCCTGTGCCTATGCCGATCACGCCAATGCCACCTTGAGTATATTGGGCGCCAACACTTGCGCCGATAGTTGCGCCTTCGATGATGAAAAGGGAATTCAAAAGATTGCGCCTCATTTTGGTTGTGAAACGGTTGTCTTCCATGTCCACTCTCCAAGGTGAAACTTCGTTGTTTTCAGCGCTGATTAACTGGGAAACCTCGATGGTAAGCTTTCCATGTTTGCGGAAATAACTAGGGAGTTCGATGTTGGTGATGGTTCCACCCACCAAAACCGGTGGCATACCAATTTCTCTTTTTTCATCAATTTCTGCAATAAAGCGATCGCCTTTTTGCAAGGCAGGTAACCCATTAAGAAGTCTTTCGCCTGGGCTAAGTCCATCAGGAGAGATAAGTTCACGAACTTTTAATTTGATGGAAGTATTGGGTAATAGAACCGACTCCTCTACCTTGGATGGGATTTCAGGAGTAAGCTTTGCGGGTGCAGGCTTTTCTTGTGCACAAATTGCAGCAAGAAAAAGCGTCATAAAAGATGCGATCATTCCAAGGGCTCCTTGCTTGCATATATTCTGTGAAGTACACGAGTCCATAAACCCGGAGTAGGTACAACCCTGTTTTTTTCAAGATTGGCAATGCCTGCTTTTTCAATGAAATCGAGAAGCAATTCGTTGGATCGTAAAACATCCAACCTAGCTAATTGCAAATTGTACCACCCGCCCCAGCGATTTGCCTGTGCTTGGTACAATCCAACTTTGGCAGCAAGTACATCTAATTCGATCGATTGTTTTTGCGCAAGCAATCGTTCTTGTCTTTCCATCAATTCCAATGCTAGTGCTTCTTCACGGGTTCGTTGGTCGTATTCTTTAATCGATTGCTCCCAACGATCCCAGGCATTGCCTGCATCTTCTTCAACATCAAGCAATACTTTTTCCAGATCCAATTGTGATTTGATTACATCGAGTTTCGACTTTCGGATATTCGACCATATACCGATATCGAGGGCAGGCAGATCGTATAAAGTACCAAAGATAATACCCAGAGTTGCAGGGCCAGCATTCACCGGGCCGGGCGATGTTCGTTTAAATGACATCGAAATAGGCAAAGTACCGAGACCAAAGAGGCGTAGAAAATCCCTGCTTTCCTGCAGTTGTGCTATTTTCAAACCGAGGACTAGAAGCCTGACTTCCAACCTTTGTTTCTTAGCCCGCTCCACAGCTTCACCTCGTGTTTGAGGAAAATCAGGAATGAGTGAAAGATTGATCAGATCGGTTTCTTCAAGATCAAAATGAAAATTAGTGTCCAGCTTGATAGGTATTGGGGTGCCCTCTTGCGGGACTAAAAGCCTGCTGGTATGCATGACTAATGCTAATTTTCTTTCAGAAACACGAAGGTTTTTTTCAAAGTTTGACAATAATACTGCAGCTTTGGTTGCTCCTACTTTTGCTTCTGTAAGCTCCACATCATGCACTTGTTTTTCGGCCAACTTCGAAGTGACTTGAGCTTCAAGCCGTTTTGAGAATTCTAGTGCAAGGGTCGCTGTTCTTATGCCGTATTCGAATTTTTTCGTGTCGAAGTAATTCTGGGCAGCAAGCTCTATTTGCGATCTTCTTACAAGATCTTCCATGATCTGCTTGGCTCGGATGCCTTCTTCTGCAATCGGTAGACTGGTGATCTGCCCGGTAGGATCGAGAGGGAAGAACATGTTGACACGATTCAATTCCGCACGATCAAGCCCTGGGTAGCCAGAGAAAGGTGTTCCACCTGTTACATCAGGGAAAATAATTGCGCTGGAAGGTCTGCCATCCACTGTCCTAAATGCAGTAAACAATTGGGGCAGATTCGAGGTTGGGACAAAATGCTTGAGTGCTTCAAACTTGGCGACCGTTGCAGTTCGAACGGAAATGTTGGCCTGAACCGTAGCTACATTTTCCAAGCTTTTGGAAATTGCAGTTGCAAGCGTGGTGTATGGGATTTCGCCCACAGGTGCAGCCAATTGCTTGGCCTTCATCGGTTCCTGCTGGCAGGGCAGAAATAATATCAAGAATAAACTCAACCCTTGCATCATTTACATTCCTACCACTGGGTTTCCGATTGCTTGACCTTTTTATTCGTGTCGATTTGAATCTTGCACGACATACCAGGCCTGATTCTCGTATCCATATTTTCTTTATCAAAGAAGCGTAATCTTACAGGTAATCTTTGTACGATTCGGGTGAAGTTGCCTGTTGCATTATCAGGTGGGAATAGCGAAAACGCAGATCCTGTTCCGCCTGATATACTTTCCACCCAACATAAAAATACTTTTTCAGGAATGGCATCTACCCGAACATAAACTGCTTGCCCAACCCGGGTGTGATCTAATTGATCTTCTCTTAAGTTTGCAACCACCCAGACATTATCAAGATCGAGCGGGGTGATGCTTAAAAAAGGGGATCTTGAATTGATCGTCAAGCCTAGCTGGGCTGTTCGTTTACTGATGATGCCTGATTGCGGTGCACGAATCAAAGTGTTTGATAAACGCAACCTTGCGAGGCTGAGTTTAGCCTGTGCCTGATCGATTTTGCTATCGAAACTTCTGCTTGTTGACATTGCAATATCTGGTTGGATTTGTGCTGCTTGAGCCTTAGCAACTTCTGCTTTCGATTCTAAGAGAGTTCGTTTTGATTGCTCGAACAAAACACCTGCCTGCTGCAGTTGTAAACCACTCGCAAGGACTTGTTTTTCGGAAGAAGATATCTGGCTTTTGAGAGACTCTACCTTGGCCGTTGCTTCACGAAACACCGCTTCTTTATTGTCTTTGTCTTGAACTGGAATGTCTCCACTGGCTGCCAACCGTTGGAAACGAACATAGTAGTCGCCCGCATTAACTTTCAAAGCTTCCAGCCCAGGGAGTTGGTCTTTTAAAGATTGTAAAAGTTCTTTCTCTTTGGCATAGATTTGATTGCGGGTCTGGATTTCGATTTCGCTCGATTTCACCAGCTCTTCTTTTTCTTGCATTTTGGCTCGGGCGCCATCGAGTAATGCGAGTCTATCTTCGCGTACGAGTCTGACATTAAAACGGGCAGCATCAGCTTCAGATTTTGCTTGTTTAAAATCAGCAAGAGCTTGATCCACTTCCAACTGGAAAGGAATTGGATCTATTTGTATCAAAGGGTCGCCTGGTTTTACCACCATGTTGTCATCAACATAAAGGGCTACAACCGGGCCACTTACTTCTGAAGATATAGGAGTAACATTACCAACGACATAGGCGTTTTCAGTCGAGACTTCCGACATGCGCCAAACCCACCAGCCCAAAAGTACCAGACTTACCATGATTAGTAAGGCGATAGGCAAAAGTTTCCACATACCATATTTGGTGGTGTGGGATTTTTCGTTTTCAGTAAGCGCACTGTTGGACATTGAATCTCTAATTGAATGACAGATTTAAAAATTCGGACGCTGTTATTTTATCGGATAGAAATGAAACTGAGTTAAACCTTTTGCATAATAATGATCGTAATGATAATGCGTGTCAGGAAAATTGGCTTGAGTGCGTAAAATAAGCAAGATCAAGGCCAAGCCCTGATCTTGCTTTAAGTGATGATTTGGGTAAGCCTTAGGAGCTAAGGGGCAAAGTAAGTTGAGTCAAGAAAAGCAGGGCCTGCAAAACTTGACTCAGTCTATTAAGCCTTCGCGTAAAGCTCTGCGCCCTTTTCCACAAATTCTTTCGACTTTTCTTCCATGCCTTTTTTCAGGGCCTCTTCTTCGGCGATTCCATGTTCGGCGGCGTATTTGCGCACATCTTCGGAGATCTTCATCGAGCAGAAGTGCGGGCCACACATGGAACAGAAGTGTGCGGTCTTGGCTCCTTCCTGAGGAAGTGTTTCGTCGTGGAACGAGCGAGCAGTGATGGGATCGAGGCTGAGGTTGAACTGGTCTTCCCAGCGGAATTCGAAGCGTGCCTTGCTCAAAGCGTTGTCGCGGTATTGCGCACCAGGATGGCCCTTGGCGAGATCGGCAGCGTGCGCAGCGATCTTGTAGGTGATCACGCCATCCTTGACATCTTTCTTGTTGGGCAATCCCAAATGCTCTTTCGGAGTCACATAGCAAAGCATCGCGCAGCCATACCAACCAATCATCGCAGCACCGATGCCGCTGGTGATGTGATCGTAGCCCGGCGCAATATCGGTGGTTAGGGGCCCGAGCGTGTAGAACGGAGCTTCGTGGCACCACTCAAGTTGCTTCGCCATGTTCTCCTCGATCATGTGCATCGGCACATGGCCAGGGCCTTCGTTCATAACTTGCACACCTTTGGCCCAAGCGCGCTTTGTCAACTCGCCCTGAACTTCGAGTTCGCCGAACTGTGCTTGATCGTTCGCATCTGCAATCGAACCCGGGCGCAAACCATCGCCAATTGAAAATGAAACATCGTAGGCTGCCATGATGTCGCAAATATCGTCCCAGTGGGTGTAGAGGAAACTTTCTTTGTGATGCGCAAGGCACCACTTCGCCATGATGCTTCCACCACGCGAAACAATGCCCGTCATACGATTGGCGGTAAGGGGAATGAAGCGCAGCAGCACGCCAGCGTGAACCGTGAAATAATCCACGCCTTGCTCGGCCTGCTCGATGAGGGTGTCGCGGTATATTTCCCAAGTGAGATCCTCGGCCTTGCCACCGACCTTTTCAAGCGCCTGATAAATTGGCACGGTTCCGATGGGCACTGGCGAGTTGCGGAGAATCCATTCGCGTGTTGCGTGGATGTTCTTGCCGGTGGAAAGATCCATCACGGTGTCTGCGCCCCATTTGGTCGCCCAACGCATTTTCTCGACCTCTTCCTCGATGCTCGAAGCGACCGCGCTGTTGCCAATGTTCG
>QWPF01000169.1 GCA_003671255.1 Planctomycetota bacterium
GATCGACCAGGTTTAATAGATACTCCTTCCCGTGTTGCAAGAATGTATGCTGAAATGTTCTCCGGTATTAATGGAGACCCTGGCAAGCACTTGCGTGTTACTTTCCCTGAAAATTACGATGAAATGGTCTTGGTTAAAGATATTCCTTTTACCAGCATGTGTGAACATCACTTGCTTCCCTTTACCGGGGTTGCCCATATCGCATACATCCCTAATGGTAAGGTTGTTGGCCTTAGTAAACTAGCTCGCGTTGTTGAAGAAGTATCCAAGAGGCCGCAAGTTCAAGAAAGAATGAATCAAACCATTGCCGATTTAATGGACAATGAATTAAAATGCACCGGTGTTGCAGTCTTTCTTCAAGCCGAACATTCTTGTATGTGCATAAGAGGCGTTAAAAAACAGGGATGTACGACGATCACTAGTGTTTTGCGCGGGGTTTTTAAAACCAATCTCTCAACTAGAGCCGAAGTTCTTTCCCTGATCAACCAAAAATCTTCCTAGGTTCAGCATGATCATTAGAAAAGAATATAAGTTCTATGCTGCTCATCGAAATGAAGATTTGCACGACAAATGCAGGAATATCCATGGGCATCGCTATGGTATTATCTGTTTTTTTGAAGTTGAAAGAACTGGATCTATCTCGACACTTTTTTCTGATTTTGATGAAAAAATAGAATCATACATTAAATCTCATTACGATCATGCAATGCTTATTAATATCAATGATCCCCTTTACCTGACTCTTTGTGATCACATGAAGCGGACTGGCGAAGATTTTCGCTTTAAAAAATTCAATGAGCCTACGAGTGTTGAAAATCTATCATGGCATCTTTTTAGTGAAATCACTGCCATGGGTTTTATTCTTGCCAAAATTGAAGTTAAAGAAACAGACTCTTCAGTCTTTATTTATTCAAAGCAAGATTGGTTAAAAGATAATCAAACTTTTATAAAATAATTGTAATCCGTCGCAAAGCTTAGAGTATTTTACTGGAAGTAGTTTGATAATACTTTGTTTACTTATGCAATGATATCCTTGTGAACCGTGCCTTCGACATCTGTTAATCTGAAATCTCTTCCGGAGTAACGATAGGTCAATTTTTCGTGATTAATGCCCATCAAATGAAGCATCGTTGCATGTAAATCATGCACATGCATCTTTTTCTCTTCTGCTGCAAAACCAAACTCGTCGCTAGATCCATGCACATAACCGCCTTTGACACCGCCGCCTGCAAGCCAAACTGTAAAACCGTGGTTGTTATGGTCTCTACCCTTAGAACCTTCAGAAGTTGGGGTACGGCCGAACTCGCCTCCCCATAATACTAAGGTTTCATCAAGCATTCCTTTTGCTTTAAGATCTTTTAACAACATTGCAATTGGTTGGTCTGTTTGTTGGGCAAGTTGGCGATGTTGTGCTATATCATCGTGATTATCCCAAGGTTGACCACCACCAGTGAATATTTGAACAACTCTGACGCCCCTTTCAACAAGTCTTCGTGCAGTAAGGCAAGCTTGAGCGAAAGGTGAATTGCCGTAACCCTCACGGATGTTTTTAGGTTCATGATTCAAGTCAAAAACTTCCTGTGCTTCAAATTGCATGCGGAAAGCCATTTCAAGAGATTGAATTCTAGTTTCGAGTTGATTATCCGATCCCCCCCTTTTTTCTAGATGCAATTGATTGATCTTCGAAAGGTAGTCCATCATTTCTCGTTGGGAGTTTTTCCCAAGGGATGGGTTAGACACATTCTGTATGATTTTTTTAGGATCCATGGTGGAGTTGTTGATATGCGTTCCCTGGAAAACACCAGGAAGAAAACTACTGCTCCATAATTGTGGGCCGACTACAGGTTTTCCTGGGCACATTACTACAAAACCAGGTAGATTTTTATTTTCAGTTCCAAGCCCATATAAAAGCCATGAACCCATGCTTGGCCTGGTAGGTTGTGTTTCTCCGCTTGTCATCATCAATAAAGAAGGTTCGTGATTCGGGATGTTGGTGTGCATGGATCGAATAACGCAAATATCATCAATGCAACTTGCAATACCCGGAAATATTTCGCTAACTTCAACTCCGGATTTTCCGTGCTTATTAAATTTGAAAGGCGATTGCATTAACCCACCTGTTTTTCGCTCGGTAGATTTATTTGCTATATCTGGGCGCTGGCCATTGTATTTTATTAAAGAAGGTTTTGGGTCGAAAGTGTCAACTTGGGAAGGGCCACCATTCATGAAAAGGTGGATCAAATATTTTGCTTTCGGTTTAAAATGCGGTTCTTTGGGGTTTAAAGGGTTCGCATTAGAGGGCGCAGCGTTTAAAAAACCTGAATCTGAAAGAAGGCTTGTAAGGCCAATCATACCAGTACCAGCGCCCAGATTTTGAACCAGTTCTCTGCGTGATAATAAAGACATTACTAAGTTCTTTCTAAAATTAATCGATGTACATGAATTCATTGCTTGCCAAGAGTGCCTGTGACAATCGTTCCCATCTGTCCATTTTGTTTAATGGTTTTTCGCCGCTTTCTTCATTTGCATGAAGAAAATACATTGCCAATTCTAATTCATTAGGTGAAGGCTGCCTCGAAAATAATATTTTGTACGCAGCGTTAATGTTTTCTGATTCTGATTTAGAATAAGCTTGAATTCTTTTTGCTAGCAATTTGGATTGCTCAATAACAAAAGGACTGTTGATGATGAATAATTGTTGCTGTGGTACCGTAGTTTCGATTCGTCTTTCACTGGTGATATTTGGATCAGGGAAATCAAATATGCGCAAAAGTGAATTAAGTTCATGTCTGCTGATTTTTGCGTAAAGTGTTCTTCTTTTTGAATTGTCATCGCTAAGGTTGAAAGTTGGTCCTCCAATGGTTTTATCTAGTGAGCCTGCTGCACTTAAGATGGAATCACGCCAAGATTCAATATCAAGTCGTTTTCTGTTGAATTTCCATAAGTAGGTGTTATCTGGATCAATGTTCATGTTATTCGCGATGTTTTTTGATGATTGTTTAAATGTATCAGAGCAAAGAATATATCGATGTAATGATTTTATCGACCATCCAGAGTTGATTAAATATTGTGAAAGATGATCTAGTAACTCAGGGTTTGAAGGTGCGTCCCCTAGTTTTCCAAAATTGCTAGGTGTTGCCACGATTCCTTTGCCAAAATGCCATGCCCATATTCTGTTTGTTATTACCCTTGCAGTAAGAGGATTATCAGCCGTTGCGATGGCATCAGCAAGTTCAGTACGCCCACTACCGTTGGCGAAATTTTTACGATTATCATCAGATAAGATTTTAAGAAAGCGCCTTGGCGCTAATTCCCCTTGCTTAGATGGGTTTCCTCGTATGTAAATTTTTAAATCTGATGGAGTTGATTCTGCTATAGCATTTACAACAGGCAAGTTTTCGGGCGTTATTTTTTTTAACTCTCGGTTGTTGTCTTCAAGATTTTTTAATTCTTCTGCTTTTTCTTTGTTAAGTTCTTTTTTCCAAGAATCACCTAGTGCCAATATCCCATCTGCTTCAAAAAAAGCAGCGTAAATCTCAGAGTTCTTGTTCGGCTTATCTTTAACTGCAGTAGTTTTTTCATTACGGATTATTTTCAAAAGTGATTCTTTAGCTTTCGTTGCAGCTATTTTCTTTTGGTCTTGCGTTGAGTTCTCTTTTATATCGTTCCAAGGGTCTGTGAAAAACGAGAATTTCTTGTTAGCTTTATTCTTCTCAATAAATTTTACCCATTTCTCAAGCATAAATTTTTCATTGGGGTAATCATTAAATGAGGTTTTGGGATTGGATTTTTTTTTGTCGATATACTGGTAACTTAACTCATAATATTTTTCAAATTCTAAACAACGCTTTTCAACAAAAGGAAGTCTTTCGTTGTGAATGAAATAGTTTAATTTGTTTTCAGAGTCTGTTAATTTCTGCTTAGCTTTCTCATATGTTTTCAATTCTTCTAATGAGCATAATGGTGTGTTGTTTAATTTTGACGAATGAAATACTCCTGCTATTGAGTAATAATCTTGAGTTGGGATTGGGTCAAATTTGTGATCATGGCAACGAGCGCAACTTACAGTTAATCCAAGAAAACCCCTGGATAGCGTATCAATCCTATCGTCAAGTTCATCTGCAATTGCACGAGCTGCATCGGTGTTTTTGTAATATTGAGCGCCTAAACCAAAAAATCCCAATGCCGCAAGATTCTCTGTTCTTCCTGGCTCTGGAGTTAAATCTGCAGAAATTTGGTATTTAACGAAATCCGTGAATGGCATATCTGTATCAAATGCCTTAATAACCCAATCTCGATATTTATAAGCATCGCTATTCGGTTTTACTCCAAAGGTATGTGCTTGGTCTTCTGCATATCTCGCAACATCTAACCAGTGTCTTCCCCATTTTTCTGCATATGTCTTGGTTGAAAGGTATTTATCAACAAATTTAGAATAGGCCACATCGGAATGGTCCCGATTAAATTCTTCAACATCTTCAACAGAGGGTGGCAATCCTGTTAAGGTAAAACTTAGCCTTCGTATGAGTTCATTAGGTGTTGCTTGAATTGATTTTGATAAACCTTTTGCAACTAATTGGTTTGATATGAATGTGTCAATTAAGCTGCTGGTGTTTTTTGAGGTAACAGGTTTTGTATCTTTTATTGGTTTAAAAGCCCAAAAGTTTTTACTCTTATTCCAATCAATTGCTTCTGTAGTTATCTTGGACTTGTTTTCTCTAGGGTCTGCAGCGCCTTTTGCAATCCATTCTTTGATGTTATTTATTGCAGTTGGGCTAAGTTTTCCTTTCGGAGGCATTTTCAAATCGCCTTGATGCAGTATGGCTTTCATTAAAAGGCTTTTATCTGGATTCCCAGGAACTATTGCAGGCCCAGTGTCCCCTCCTTTTAATAGTGCTGCTTTAGAATCAATTAACAAGCCTCCTCGCACTTTCTTTCCCTCTGCATGGCATTCGTAACAATGCTCAATCAGGATGGGCCTAATGTTGGATTCGAAGAAAGTGAAATCTTCTGCTTTTGCAAAATTTGATAATGCATGAAGGAGCAAATAAGAAGCAAATATATTTAAAACAACTTTTTTATTAATCATAAATTAATCTTACATCATGGGGTGAGAATATAAGGCTAGAGCACTTATTTTAGTTAAATTAACAGGTTTTTGCAAACCATAATTTTAGCTATAAGCCACATATCCCCCCAAGTTGTACTTTCTGGAAGGATTTGAGGCCAAAATGCTTGATTATCAACGCAGTGGTTTGCCGCTTAATGCAACGCCATTGGTGTCCAAAATTTGAAAGTGATGGATGCTAGCGTTTTTACTATTAGTGTAAGTCCACACTATTTTTTTATCTCTGTTCACTTCAATAAGTTTTGTTTCATTTGCTTTTGCATGATGGGATGTAATAACAGTATTCCCATTAGGAAGACGATGACCGCCACATGCATCATTAATTGGTTTTCCTGGTAAATCATCATTTGATAGAGACCAAACGGTCTGCCCCTTGGGATCAACTTCGATTACTAGATTTCCTAAAGTACAATTAATTAAAGTGTTTCCATCAGGAAGGCGGATTGCGGTGAATGGCCAGTTAGGGGTTTTTACTTCCCAAACGACTTTACCATCTGGTGAATATTCGCGTACAACTTTGTCTAAGAGCTGCGGGATAAGATAATTGCCGTTGGGAAGTTTGCGAGCCATTCTTGTTTGTAAATGATGATCTTTTGTTTGAGCTTGAATAGGCATATCGACGATGATTTTTCCTTCTCGGGAAACCTCAATCAAACGAGGTTTCGGTCCTGCTTCAGTGAACATAATGTTTCCGTTATCTAAAGCCATAACAGTATTTACTTCTGATTGAGTACCTTTAAATTCAAAAACAGTTTTA
>QWPF01000017.1 GCA_003671255.1 Planctomycetota bacterium
ATTTACTCTTTGTGGTTTTTCAACGGGTTCTGCAGGTTCTTTCATCTCGTTTTCCACTTTTCATACTGTTAAAAATTTTGATCAAACACCTAGCTGAGTCTTTAGTGCAACAAGCTCTTCTCGAAGGCTTTTAACTTCTTCTTGCAAACCAGAAACCAACTCACGCAACTCTGCTGCGTCACTATTGCGCCTACTACTATTAGTGCTTGTAGGCTCATCATCAGCAACAACCTGAATCGCAGTACTTCTAATTCTAGCTATTTCATCGTTGGAATGAAACCCATGGGTGACTCTTGCCCCGCGAACACCCTTAGAATCGACCCAAAAAATCAGTTTTCGTGCTGCAAGGGAATCCAATGCTTCGCGTAAATCCTCAAGGGAATCGAAAGTTTCCATTCTGCCTGCCCTCGTGCGTAGCAAGCCTTCCGTTTGCGGCCCTCGCAACAAAAGTTCGCCAAGAACAGACATATCGCGCTTACTTAGGTTCCATTTCGCATACAACTCATGCTGCCAGCGTTCGACCCGGCCACCGCGCACCATAGAAATCAAACCCTTGGCAATACAATTGCGAATCCCAGATTCAACCTGATAATCCTGCAGATTCATCACAGGATCACGGTTCGATTTTTGATTAGCAGCATTCACCAAGGCATTCAACGAAAGAGGATAAGCTTCGGGAGTCGTTTTAGCTTTTTCAATTAAAACGCCTAGAATTCTGCGCTCGAGTATATCCAAAGCTGGCCATACTTGCTCCACAACCAGCTCTTTTTCCATGCTGTTTTCTTGATTTTCCACAACTACATCCTTATTAATTGGTTTCCCTACACTTTTGAAAGTATATTCAAGACTGGGCAGTTGAAGCCATGCTAATTGCATTTATGCACAAAAAGTAAGATACCCATGGCCCGTAAGCTTCCATAAAACTAAAAAAGAGTGAGATACAACCCCAAAATGCTGGAGTTTCAAATGGACCTTCATGATTTGATCGTAGAGTTACGCGAAGTCAATAAATCTAAAATTGTACTACTGGTTGCAGATGGTTTAGGGGGATTACCCATGACTCCGGGCGGAAAAACCGAGCTGGAATCTGCAAGCACCCCTCATATGGATACTTTGGCAAGAGAAGGCATTTGCGGTATGAGCATACCTGTATTGCCTGGTATCACCCCGGGAAGCGGCCCAGGGCATCTTGGATTGTTTGGCTATGACCCCCTTAAATATCGCATCGGGCGTGGCATTCTTGAAGCTTTGGGCATCAATTTTGAAGTTGGTAAAAACGATGTGGCTATTCGTGGAAATTTTTGCACGGTAGATTCCGAAGGCAAAATATCAGATCGTAGAGCAGGCAGGCCCACCACCGAACAATGTGTTGCGATGTGTAAAAAGCTCAAGCAGATCAAAATCCCTGGAGTCGAGATTTTTGTTGAACCAGTTCGTGAACACCGTTTTGTTGTAGTTTTTCGTGCCCCGGGCCTGAGTGACCGAGTCAACGATACCGATCCACAACAAGTTGGTTTAAAACCCTTAACTGCCAAGGGAGAAGACCCAGCTTCGCAGAAAGCTGCGGAAATAACCAATAAGTTTGCTCACGAAGCAAGCTTGGTACTGGCTCAAGATTCGCCTACAAACATGATCACTCTGCGTGGTTTTGCAACATTCCCCAAAATAGCAACCATGGAACAGGTTTACGGTCTTAAATCTGCAGCCATCGCTGTTTATCCAATGTACAAAGGCTTGGCACGCCTTGTAGGAATGGACATCTTAAATGCAGGTAACTCTCTTGCGGATCAAGTTGAAACCCTCAAGAAATCTTGGAATGATTACGAATTCTTCTTCCTGCATTACAAGTACACCGATAGCACCGGAGAAGATGGAAATTTTCAGGCCAAAGTCGAAATGATTGAAAAGCTAGATGCAGCCATCCCTGGAATCAAAGCATTAAAACCCGATGTCTTTATCATTACAGGAGACCACAGCACGCCAAGTAAACTCAAGAGTCATAGTTGGCATTCAGTACCAACCTTGATATCTTCGCCAAGTTGCAGGACTGATGGGGTGACAGAATTTGGTGAATCCTATTGCCTACAAGGGGGATTGGGGCATTTCGAAGCCAAATATTTGATGAGCCTTGCAATGGCCCATGCGGGAAAACTCGGGAAATACGGTGCGTAAAAAGGATCTCTATAAACTTAAGAATCTATCGCCTTTGCAATTAGCTTGCTAGGCGATAGGTTTTAGTTTTCAGAGTATCAATTAAAGATCGTCATCATTAATCTTGGGTAAAGGTCTCGAAGCTTGTTTTTTATTTACCTTCTCAGCTTTCAAGCGCAAAAAAGCCTGTATAAAAGCTGTAATCGCACCATCAAGAACCTCAAAAACTTGTGCGGTATGGTGCTCGGTTCGAACATCTTTTGCAAGCGTATAAGGCTGCAAAACATAATTGCGAATCTGGTAACCCCAGGCTACCTCGCCCTTTTCATCGTAAAGCTTTTCGACCTCTGCTTTTCTTTTTTGCTCTTCAATTCGATAAAGCTTTGCCTTTAACAGCTTCATCGCAAGATCATCATTTTTATGCTGGCTTCTTTCGCTACGGCTTTCCGCAGCAATCCCCGTAGGTAAGTGGATATATCGTACACCACTTTCGGTTTTATTCTGATGCTGCCCACCCGGGCCACCGCTTCGAAAAGTCTGCCTTTCCAAATCATCCGAATGTATTTCGATATGAATATTCCCATCGATCTCAGGCATCACATCGACCGCTGCAAACGAAGTATGCCTCTTGGCGTTGGAATCAAACGGGCTGATCCTTACAAGGCGATGCACACCCGCTTCACTTTGAAGATTCCCGTAAGCAAAATCGCCTAAAATATGAAGGGTTGCATTTCTAATACCTGCCTCTTCATTTCGAAGTTCATCCACAATCTCGGTTTTATAACCATTTCTTTCGGCCCAGCGGGAATACATGCGTAACAACATTTGTGCCCAATCACACGCCTCGGTACCACCTCCGCCGGCCTGAATTCGCAGGTATGCATTACTGGCATCTTGCGGCCCATTCAGCATCGATCGAAGTTCAAATTCTGCAAGATTGGTGTCAGCTTTATCTAACTCCGCAGCGAGATCGAGCTCCAATGAGACTTCTTCTGCGCAAAGCTCCGCAAGGGCACCAATATCCAAATTGGCAGCTTCGATTTCCTCATAAGGCTTCAATAAGCCATTGAGCGGTTTTAATGAATTAATCGTTTGCTGGGCTTTCTCTTGATTGTTCCAAAAATCACCTGTGCCCATAAGATCTGTTAAAGTTTGTCTTTGTATTTTTTTTCCTGCAATGTCAAAGAGAGTCCCGTAGCTGGGTCAACCTGATGGTAAGATTTTCTACGCGCCTTTTCAATTCACTATTCATACTGCAGCCCTTCGATAATGCAGGAATTTAATTCCCTAAACAAAAAGTAATATGAATCTGACCTATGTTCTCATATTATCATACTATTAGGAACCACCACTAGATCCTCACCTAAAGGTTAACTGCAATGGAATTTCAAGGAAAAACAATTTTGGTAACTGGCGGCGGCAGCGGTATCGGTCTGGCTTCTGCTCAATCATTTCACAATCTTGGTGCAAAGGTTGCCATTTGTGGAAGGAACAAAGCCAAACTAGACAAAGCTGCTGAACATATTTCAAAATCCAAGGAAAGAATTCTGCCTTTGGTTTGTGATGCTGGCCAACCAAAAGAAGTTGAAAACACAATCAGTTCTACAATAAAAGCGTTTGGCCCCATCGATATTCTGGTGCATTGTGTTGGTATGAATGTTAAAGAACGATCCTTTCAAGAGCTAAACCCGGAGAGTTGGAGATCTTTGGTGGAAGGGAATTTAGACAGTGCCTATTATGTGTTTCATGAAGTTTTAAAAGGGATGAGACCCAGAAAAACCGGTTTGGTGATTGTTGTAAACTCCATTTCTGGATTACGAGGAAACCCTTTGGGCGGGCCTGGTTATGTGGCTGGGAAGTTCGGGCTTAATGGTTTGGTGGTTGCAACCGCTGCTGAAGAATCCAAAAACAACATCCGCTTCTGCAGTATTTTTCCGGGCGAAGTAAACACACCTATTCTTGAAGCCAGGCCTAATCCTGTTTCTGAAGAACATAAAAAATCGATTTTGCAACCTGAAGATGTTGCTCAAAGTGTTTTATTTGTAGCTAGATTACCCGAGCATGTGGTGATTCCAGAACTTATCATCATTCCTTCAAAAGCTACTTATATCTGATTGCAAAACGGCGGTTCAGGCTTCAACAACTTCAACAATGATAGCTGATGTATTGTCGGTTGATCCGTTTTTTAAAGCAATCTGGCAAAGTTTAGGGGCAAGACCTTCCAAAGGTTCTGTTGCTAGATAATTTTGAAGATCAGCAGAACTTATACTACCCGACAAACCATCAGAACAAATCAAGTACCTTTGCCCAGGTTTAAGATGATGGATAAAGACATCTGGGCCGCCCGTAAGATCTTTTGAACCCAGATATTTATAAATCCGATTTCGAAATGGGTGGGTAGCAACTTGTGCCAGTGTGATTGAACCCGCAATATAAAGCGCATGAGCAAAGGAATGATCCGCTGTTATCAAGGATAATTTTTGATCTTCCAATACATAGCACCTGCTATCACCAAGATTAGAAATCAATACATTTGGGCTATTCTCACGGTAAAACAACCCCACCATCGTGGTACCCATGTTTGAAAATTTCGGGTTGCTTCGGGATAAACTCAACAAGGATTCGTTGGCAGAAATGTAACCCTGTTGAATAAGTGCGGTATCCCCGCCTTCTGAACCGTCCAAAAATGGCCCTTGGGCAAAAATCTCTTCTTCGATACTTTTCATGGATTCTACACTTGCCACTTCGCCAGATGCATGGCCACCCATACCATCAGCCACCAATGCCAAAAACAATCCATCAGAATTGATGCATTTTATAGCGTCTTCGTTGTTGGAACGAAGACCCTGAACTGATTCAGAAGAAACTTTGAACTCAATCGGCATCCGTAATAATAATCCCACAAAACAATGGTATCCAACATATTCATTAACATGAATATTGATAAATTACTATTGCTAATTATTATTCGTGAGGACTCGGTTTCAAAGCAAATTTACAAAAGAATTGGCCAATTTATTGTTCGATGCATCAATTGTTCTTGCTAAGATGTATTATTATTCAGCAAGGAGGATAATTATGCCTGTCGAAATGGGACTTAGAAGAATCATCATTAGTGAAATTCATGAACAACAAGTCATTGTTTTAAAAGAATTAGAAGGCGACAGAAGCTTCTCCATTCAAATCGGTATTTTTGAAGCTACTAGCATTGATCGCAAAATTAAAAAGATTCCATCACCCAGACCTCTTACCCATGACTTATTATGCCAAACAATCACAAACCTTGGAGGAGAACTTCAAGAAATTCAAATTAACGAACTTAAGGACAAAACTTACTTCGCCACACTTAAGATCAGGCAAAATGGGAAGTTTGTGAAAGTTGACTGCAGGCCCAGTGATGCCATCGCCTTGGCGGTCACCATGAATGTTCCTATTTTTGTTTTTGAGCAGGTTTTAGAGCAAATAAGCGAAGATATTTGAGCGCTTTGCCTTATTTCAACCAAGATTCACAATTCTTTTGACCAAAAGTTAAGCTTATTCTTTCATCATCCGATAAAAATGGTCTAGATCGAATCGGCGAAAAGCCTTATACGATCATTCCTTGAAGCAGCTGAATCTAAACTTTTGCTAAGTTTAGTTCATTTTCAACTCTGCTTTATTATTTGAGTTTGGTTTTTGGGGGATATCTTAATGCCTGTTTCTTCAACCGCGAGAATTCATCCTAGTGCAATTATCTCATCCGACGCCGAGATCGGCGAAAATGTGGAAATTGGCGCTCTAGCCATTATTGATGGCCCGGTCAAAATTGGCCACAGCACCATCATCAAACCGGGCGCAAAATTGTTTGGCAACCTTTCTTTAGGCTCTAAAAACATCGTTTACAGCGGTGCTATTCTTGGCGAAGCACCACAACACATGAAATATGATGGGGAACCCACTCGAACCATCATAGGCAACAACAACATTATTCGGGAAGGGGTTACTGTTCATCGGGGAACTACCTCTTCAAATGAAACAGTTATTGGAAGTGGAAACTTTTTGATGGCTAACAGCCATGTTGCCCACGATTGCAGGGTTGGTAATGGTTGTATTCTCGCAAATGGTGCACTCATGGGAGGCCATTGCGTAATGGAGGATGGCGCTTTCATATCTGGAAATAGTGCTGTTCATCAATTTGCCAAAATTGGAAGGTTGGCGCTTTTAAGTGGCGTTTCAGCCACCACTAAAGACATTCCCCCTTTTATCATAGTACAGCGAATTAATGTGGTTTCTGGAGTCAATGTAATAGGAATGCGTAGAGCTGGAATTTCGCATACGAATATTGATGGGATACGAAAAGCATTCCAAATCATTTATCGCGATGGCTTGCTTTTGCCCCAATCACTTCTCAAGGTTGAAAAAGAATTGGGACACATCCCTGAAGTTGCAGAATTCATTGCTTTTACTCGTGCTGCTACCAGAGGAATCAGCCTCGAAACCAACAGACTTGAAGCGGCTTAACCTTTTGCTTCTAATTCCTTAACAAGTTGAGCCAATAGTTCTGGCTTATCTTGTTCCACCAAGTGCTTGATTCTTGACTCAGGAATTTCAAGCTTTTTCATCGTTTCGATTATGGTGCCCCACACCTTTTCTCGTTTTTTACCGCTACTTAAATACAATTCACCCACGAGTTCGGCCAATCGTTCGTGTGCGATGGGGTTTTGGTTATCGTAAAATCGTTTGATTACTTTTTGCTGATAGGGGCTAAAATCGCGTGCCACTTTAAATACTCCCTTACCTAATTTCTTGACTCAAGGATTCCTTCCTAAACTCTTAGATTGATTATATACCATAGAAACACTTTTGCGATAAATTTGATTTTCCAGTTTTTCTATAAAATTGTATACTTCGCTTGGTTTCTAAAGGTGTTGGTAACGGAGTTTTTACCTTGCGTGCCTTAATTCAACGCGTATCTATGGCCAAAGTCACTGTTGACAACCAGATTTTAGGGCAAATCCAAAATGGATTACTCATCCTTTTAGGAATAACCCATGGCGACACCGAAGAAAAAGCAGCTTGGCTCGCTGAAAAAGCAGCTAGTTTGAGGGTATTCCCCGATGCAAACGGAAAAATGAATCTCGATCTAGTGGAATCAGGGGGGGCCATCTTGGTGATCAGTCAATTCACGCTTTATGGCGATTGCTCAAAAGGTCGAAGGCCAAGTTTCATAAACGCAGCTAGGCCTGAGGTAGCTGAACCTTTGTACGAGCATTTCATTCGAAAATTAAGATTACTGGGAATTACCACCCATACTGGAAAATTTGGCGTTGATATGAAAGTTGAACTGGTTAATGATGGGCCTGTAACCTTAATTGCCGATGCCTAAAGCACTAAAAATGGAGTAGCACAATGTCAAACGGAATGTTTAGGCGAAAATCACTTCAAAAAGTAATGGCAGACTCTGAAAGCGGGCATAATCTTAAACGCGTACTCGGTCCTTGGGCATTAACTGCTCTAGGTATCGGGGCCATTATTGGTACCGGAATTTTTGTATTGGTGGGCAAAGCTGCGCGAGATGTTACTGGCCCGGCCCTTATGCTTTCTTTTGTGTTTGCTGGCCTTGCATGTATTTTTTCAGCACTTTGCTATGCGGAATTTGCATCCATGGCACCCGTAGCTGGTAGTGCTTACACCTATGCTTACCTCACCTTAGGCGAATTAATGGCATGGATCATTGGCTGGGATCTAGTTCTCGAATATGCTGTTGCTAGTTGCACCGTCGCCCATGGATGGTCTAAATACTTCCAAGACATACTTAACCAATTTGAGATTCATATACCAACAGCGCTCACAAACGCACCTTTTGATATCGCCAAAGGTGGCGAAGTGGTTTCAACAGGGTCAATACTCGATCTTCCTGCGGTGGTTATTTCTCTAATAATCACCCTTATTTTGGTGCGAGGCATCCGAGAAAGTGCTTTTATCAACGGCATTATGGTTGTGATAAAACTCGCAGTGGTTTTCTTTGTTATTTTTGCAGGTATCCCGCACATTGTTACTTCCAACTGGACTGATAACTTTGCACCATTCGGGTATGGCGGCTTAAGCTTTTTCGGAACTTTAGTTTGGGGAGATATTAACCCCGCTACCAATGCTCCTTCCGGGGTTTTAGCAGGAGCGGCCCTCATTTTCTTTGCTTATCTTGGTTTTGATGCTGTTTCTACCAGTGCTGAAGAAGCCAAAAATCCTAAGCGCGATATGCCCTTTGCCATCATTGGCTCGCTTTTGATTTGTACGGTTCTATACATTGCAGTAGCTGCAGTTTTAACAGGCATGGTTAATTACAAAGACATTCCAAAGGATGCCCCCGTAGCCAGTGTTTTTGCGCTAGTTGGTATGCCCTGGGCCAGATTACTTGTCTCCATTGGCGCATTAACCGGCATCACTTCGGTTCTTCTGGTTATGATGTGCGGGCAGCCAAGGATTTTCCTCGCAATGGCTCGTGATGGACTTCTTCCTGAAAAGTTTTTCGCAAGCGTTCACCCTGTTTATCAAACACCTTGGCTCGCCACCATGTTAACCGGCCTTATTGTTGCCCTAGGTGGCAGCTTGCTTCCTCTTGATGTTCTTGCTGAACTTACCAACATCGGAACATTGTTTGCTTTTGTCGTGGTTTGTGCCGCAGTGCTTATTTTACGATTCAAAGACCCTGATGCACCTCGCTCTTTCAAAGCCCCTCTTGGCCTTTTTTGCCCGATCGGCGGCATTGTTTTATGTTTGGTACTCATGTTCTCTTTAGGTTGGGAAAACTGGGTTAGGCTTTTCATCTGGCTTGCAATCGGCCTGGCCATTTACTTTGCTTATGGTTTCCACCATAGTAAACTCCGCATCGAAGATCACAACAAACTTGCGAATAAGTTTTAAGCATGGATAACAAACAATTCCAACAGCGCTTAGGCCTTTTTGATTCCACAATGCTTGTTGCTGGAACTATGATAGGTTCCGGTATTTTTATTGTATCTGCAGATATAATCCGCGATGTTGGGTCCCCTGGAAGCCTTTTATTAATTTGGATTTTAACCGGGTTCATGACCATCCTCGGCGCTCTCAGCTACGCAGAACTCGCTGCCATGATGCCTCGCGCTGGTGGGCAATATATCTACCTTAAAGAAGCTTTTGGCCCGCTATGGGGGTTTCTTTATGGCTGGAGCTTATTCCTCGTTATTCAAACAGGATCGATTGCTGCGGTTGCTGTTGCTTTCGCAAAATTCCTCGGCGTGATAGCGCCTAGCCTTGGTACTGGGGAAGAAGCTCAAATCATAAACTGGAGTGGGATAAATCTTGTAATCTCGCTTCCCTTACCCTGGCTTAAAGAACCTCTTATCATTTTCAAACGCACGGAATTCGCAATCACTTCAGGCCAAATGATTGCGGTTACAATTATTGCTTTGCTCACTCTGCTTAATTGCAGAGGTGTTAAAGAAGGCAAATGGATTCAAAACCTTTTCACGGTCATCAAAACTTTAAGCCTCATCCTTCTCATCATTCTTGGGTTTAGCATCGGTGCAAATAGTGAGGTCATAAAGCTTAACTTTACAGACCTTTGGGCAGGATCTTTCTCTACTGAACGCTTCAATTCTGTTTCAGAGTTGGTTGGCGGATCGGCTTGGTTGGTTGCATTCATGGTTGCTGGCGGAGCCATGGTTGGATCCTTGTTCAGTGCTGATGCTTGGAATAATGTCACCTTTACTGCAGGCGAAATCCGCAATCCCAGCCGTAACCTTCCTCTGAGTATGATTCTCGGAACCGGATCTGTGATCCTTCTTTATCTTTTGGTCAACCTTGCTTATCTCTGTGTGTTAATGGCAAATGTTAATCCCCTGGTCAGCGCACACCTTAGAGCAGAAATTGCGGAAGGGCTCGCTATCAGAAAAGAATATGCTGCAGAATCTAATTACCTTTTGGCAACTGCAACACGACTTGAAGGTGAATCTGTTTTTCTAAAAGCCAGGGCTGCACTACTTGAACAAGAAGGCCAAGCAACTAATGGAAAACGACTATTAAAAGATGCGGATTCTAAAATTGAAGAGGCTTCTTCCTACAGAACCAAAGCTGAAGCTGCACAGATTGCAAGCATTTCCGCTAGTGAAGAAACCAACCGAAGGCTTAATGAGCGCATTGTACGAAGCACACCCGAACTTGGAATTTCCCAAGCACGGGATGATCGGGTAGGAACCGCAGTTCTACAAGTAATTTCCCCAAAATATGGCATGATTCTGATGGCAATTGCAATCATGATTTCCACATTTGGATGCGTGAACGGCATGATATTAATGGGCTCAAGGCTTTATTATGCAATGGCACAAGATGGATTGTTTTTTAAAGCTGCTGGCGAATTAAACACCAGAGGTGTACCCGCATATGGGTTGATCTTGCAAGGTGCATGGTCGATTCTTCTAGTTTTTTCAGGAACATACATCGAACTGCTGGACTATGTGATTTTTGCTGCCCTACTGTTTTATGCCCTTACAGTTTCCGGATTATTCGTTTTACGCAGAACAAAACCCAATGAAATTCGCCCTTATAAAGCTTGGGGCTATCCATTCCTGCCTTTACTTTATATCGTGCTCTGTATCATTGTTATGGTTGATTTATTGGTCGTTAGGCCGGAATATACTTGGCCTGGATTAATTATTGTAGCTTCTGGGATTCCTGTTTTTTATTTTTGGCGCAAAAGGGATCCTCATACCATTTGAGTAATTATGCAAATTCAAGAAATTAAATTCAGCCTTCTTAGTATTCCTACCAACCCCGCTAGATCCTCTGCTGCCGAAATCGCTTCGGGTAGAAGTGACAAAATCACAACTCTTGTTGTGCGGATTAAAACAAAATCTGGTATTGAAGGCATTGGCTTTGCTTATTCTCTGCAAGGTGGGGGCAAGGCAATGCTTGCATTAGGGCAGGAAGATCTGGCGCCAATCCTCATCAATGAAAATGCTTTAGATAATGAAAAGCTAGCTGCAAAGGTTTATTGGCGCACTCAAACCATTGGCAGAACCGGGCTTGTTCAGCAAGTTTATTCTGCAATCGATATCGCCCTTTGGGATATTAAAGGCAAGGCTGCCAACCTTCCTTTGCATAAATTATTGGGGGGATTTCGTGATTCCATCCCCGCTTATATCTCACACACGGGATGGCTTTGGATGAGCGTCGGGCAAATAATTGATCTTTCCAAACCTTATCTTGATCAAGGCGTTATGGGGCTTAAGGTGAAGGTTGGTGCAAACCCTCAAAGCGATATCGAACGCATTGAAAACTTACGCGAAGCACTGGGGGCAGAAATTTGGTTGGCTGTTGATGCCAACGAACGCTACGACACAGGCACAGCTCTTGCAATGGGCAATTTCTTCCAAGATGAAATTGGGGTGGGATGGTTTGAGGAGCCCATCAGTTGCGAGAATATCAAAGGCCATACTTATCTTGCAAATAAGTTGGATATTCCGATTGCTGCTGGTGAGATGCTTTTTTCTAGGGAAGAGTTTCACAACTATGTTGAAAAAAGTGCACTCGACATTGCCCAGCCTGATATCACCCGCTTAGGGGGCATCACCAACACCTTAAAGCTTATTCATTACTGTGAGAGCCAGAATATACCCGTCAGCCCTCACCTATTGCCCGAAATAGCTGTTCAAATTGGGTGTGGCTTGGCTCAGGTAACCTCGGTCGAATATATGCCTTGGTTTGAAACACTATTTAATGAATACCCAAAGTTCAAAGCAGGCAAACTTACACCACCCGATGGCCCTGGCTTAGGCTTGAGCCTTTCCGAAAAAGCACTCCACGAATTCTCCGTCACCTAATCAACTCTCCTGGCCCTCCCATTGTCCCAGAAATCCGACTTGCATCATTTAATATTTGATGTATCGGAGACTCCATTGGATTCTTGATTGAGTTAAGAATTTCATGGAGCAACAAATTGGCTGATTCTCATACAACGGTTTTGGATCTTAGGAAAAAGATGGCGGGCTTTGTCGCAGCCAGAGATTGGGAACAATTCCACGATCCTAAAAATCTTGCGATGGCCTTATGCGCAGAAGCTGCGGAATTGCTGGAGCATTTCCTTTGGATCTCTCCTGAAAATTCCAAGCTCTCTGTTTTGGATCCAGATAAACGAAGAGAAGTTTCTGAAGAAATTGCGGATGTCACATGCCTGATCATGGCATTGTGCAACTGCATGAATCTTGATCTTTCCGATTCCTTAAATGCTAAAATGCTGAAAAACGAACTGAAGTACCCAGCAGAACTATGTCGCGGTAACTACAAGGCCCCAAATATCAAACCTTCTAATGAGTAATCGAATGCTTAATACAAACACCTTTGCAATTTTAATGCTCTTTGCAGGCGCACTTTTTTCCCTCGCCCAGGTCCCGGGCAATTTGCCCATCGAAACCGACAAGGAAACACCAACTTTAAAAACTGATGAAGGCAGCCAAGTTTCCGTTATCACTCGCTTTGTTGATAACCCAGAAGCGGGAAAACCCTGCACCATGGAAATCACCCTGAAAAACCTTGGTGCCCTCCCTCTTGAAGAACTCGTTCTTAGTCAGGAATGGAAAACTAAGCCCGAGATTTTAGAGGTGAACCCAAAACCTTTCATTCAAGAAAGCAAATGGACATGGGAGATTCCCGAACTACAACCGGGGACGGGTAAAGTATTTCAATTTAAAGTTCTTGCTGCTGATAAAGACAATTTAACCTTTAAGCCTGCAGTCGCTTACAAAGTAGCAACCTTAAAGAAAAACCCTGAAAAGAAAGATGGCTTGCTGGTGCAAGTTCAAGGGCCCCAATGGGTGAGACGAGGGCAAAGGGCCGTCTTTGATATTGTCGTTGCCAACCTTGGTTTAACTCCTGCAGAAAATGTGACCATCCGCGACAAACTTCCCCAGGGACTAAGGCATCCCGAAGGCGAACTCATCGAAGCCACTTTAGGCGATATTCCCGCTGGACAAACCAAATCAATTCGCCTTGAAACACTTGCTGTTGAAAATGGAAAGTTCTCCCAGAACATTCAGGTAGCGTCAACCAATGGCGAAAAAAAGCTCTATCAGTCAGATATCTCTGTAAGTGATGGGCAGATTAACCTGCAGTGGAAAAAATCTTGGGAAGATACCGCCAAGGGCGAACTCGAAATGATTCTGGAAGCTAAAATCGAATCAATAAAAACCGGACAAATTCAGTTCGCAATTCAAACTGTTGTTCCTGAAGGCCTTGAAATCGTAGGCAGCAATCCTCAAGCAAGATACGAATCAACTGATTCCACAAACAAATTACTTGTCTGGAACAATCCCCAAGTCACCGCAGGAAAATGGTCTGCCAAGCTTCGCTTAAAAGCAATAAAGCCGGGCGATTGGCAACTTAACGCCAAGGCCTCCATGGAAAATAGCGCAGACACATCCTCGATGTTTTTAGTGCGGATTGAAGGCACCTCTGAAATCCAAGGCCTATTTCAGAACACATCTTTAAAGGCCAACTTAGGAAGCGAAAGCGAAATCCGATTCTCACTTAAAAACAGTGGGTCTATTGATTTAAAAAACACCAGTGTCAGGTTTCTTTTTCCCGATGGGATTGTACCATTGGCTTGGAATGGGCCAACCATCGCGGGGCTCGATGGACAGAACTTGAATTTTGATGATCTTCCTGTTTTAGGAAGTCGGGCTGATAAAACTTATTCGGTAAATTTAAAGGGCCTTAGCCCGGGAGAATTCCGAATCATCGTTGAATACGGGATGGGAAATATCAAACGAAGCAGCTCATGTTCTATTTTAATTTCCCCCCTACCTTAACCAGTCGCTTTATCCTGACACAATTATTATCATTGTGTAAATATTTGGTTGATCATCAAGCATGTGTTTTGTATCTTAGTCACTTCAACCCAAGATGAGATTTCATCTTGGATCGCCAAGGAAGCGCAGATTAACGGGGAAGGGAATCCCCCCTTTTATCATACTTTTCTTGCTTCCCAAATTTCTAAATATTTTTTCATAAACAGCGACAAACTTGCTGATTTTCATTCTTGATAATACCGATTTTATATATGTGGGTTTAATGAACCTTGGTCTTGTAAATTGTCTCGACCGTTGCTAAATTCCGCCCGCTTAACTGATCGAAAGAAATCCTTCTTTCATTTAATGCAGAGGCGCCTTTAGCCAAACAGGTCGGCAAAGGAACATGGCAAATTTACAGGTCGGAACCTTGTAATGCCATGCTAACGGACAATAGGAGTTTTTAATGAGCGGTAATAAGACTGAAAAAGAACAAGTTAAAGTACATATTCGCTGGATGATCAGACGCGATATGCAGGAAGTGCTGCAAGCTGAACAACAATGTTTTGATCAATCTTGGACAGAAGAGGATTTCCTACGCTGCCTGAGGCAACGCAATTGCATTGGTATGGTAGCAGAGGCAGGCGACAAGGTAATAGGGTTCATGATTTATGAACTCCACAAAAACAAACTTCACATTTTGAATTTTGCTGTTCATCCTGATTATCAACGATCGGGAGTAGGATTACAGATGGCAGTAAAATTAATCGGGAAGCTATCTAGCCATCGTCGAACAAGAATCACCTTGGAAGTCCGGGAAACCAATCTATCGGGCCAGGTATTCTTCAGAAATCAAGGATTCAAAGCAATCAGAGTACTTCGTTCATTTTATGATGATAGCAATGAAGACGCATATCTGATGCAATATAAACTGCCATCGGATACAGATGAAGATTTTGAAGAAACGATCAATCGTATTGCGCAATACGAAGAAAACGCCTGATCAATTTTTGATATAAACAACGAAAAGCCGGGGAAACCCGGCTTTATGCGTTTACCTCTCTTCTAATTCGTTCGTTACAATCGTTACATTTTAACAAGTAGTTATAAGTGTTTTCCCTTGTTTTCGATTGCTAACAAGATCTATAACCTCTAATCTGGAGTGAGATTTAATGTTCTTTCCACACTTAGAATCTGGACTTAGACGGTGAAACAATGAAAATTATTTATTCAATAACGATGATTGCCCTCATCGGTTTTTCTTATGGTGCCAGCTTTGGAGGCATCGAAAATACTACTGAGAAAAAAGCTGAGACCCCTGCTACACCAGAAAAAAAGATCGAAGTTCCAAACTTCGACTCCATTCAAACTCAACTCAAAGAAATTCAACTATCCATTCAATCGATTAAAAGTGCAGATCACGAAACCAAGCTGAAAAAAATTGAAGCTGAAATTAGTATTCTTAAAGATCAAGTCAGCAGAATGGAGCAAGCCATCAGCAAACTTGCTGCTACTCGCGTTGCCGCATCGTTCACTCCTGCTATTACGGGGAACGGGACCATTAAAATTGCCAACACTTCTGCCTCCAACACCAGTGTGATCATTAATGGAAAAGTATATAAAGCTCAAGCAAACCAAACTCTTTCCGTACCCAATCAAAATGTGGGTGATTTTACTTATGAAGTTCTCGCTGATGGGTTTGGAATCATCCAAAAACAAACCACGCGAACACTTGCTGCAAACGAAACCTTCACCATCAACATTTATCCCCGATAATTGATTTTGGTTTCACCAAGAATCAGGCGACCTTCACTCGGTCGCCTTTTTTTATGAAATACAGAAATGTTTTTATCATCGTTTAGCTTGAGGACTAGATCATGATAATCACCATTGATGGACCAGCGGGTGCAGGCAAAAGCACTGCAGCAAAACTACTTGCCAAAACACTAAACTTCCAATTCTTAGACACCGGCGCAATGTATAGGGCTGTTGCCTTTGCTGCTTTAAATACCGGCGGATCCTCCTTCAGCGAATCTTTGCTTAAACAAATAGTTGATGGCATCACCATCAGATTTGAAGAAAGCAAGTAATCTTAAACGGGAAGGATGTTTCCCTAGAAATTAGAACCAAGGAAACGACAGAAATAGCAGGCATGATAGCAACTAGTAAAGTTGTTCGAACCAAACTGGTCGAGTTACAACGAATTGCTTCTTTTGAGAAAAACATGGTTTGTGAAGGGCGGGATCAGGGAACTACTGTTTTCCCGGATGCTTTTTGTAAGTTTTTTCTTACTGCAAGGCCTGAAATGAGAGCCCAACGAAGATTCATTGAACTGAAGGAAAAAGAAATAACAACAACACTTCAAGAGATTCTTGATGCCATCATCACCCGGGATTTACGAGATGAAACCAGAGAAATAAGCCCGCTGGCCCCTGCCCATGATGCAATGATTATCGATACATCCGATATGCACATGAATAAAGTAATAGAAGTAATGCATCAAGAAATTCAAAGGCGTGGCATGCAATGATGTCAGGAATATTTGATTCTAAATTTGTGACGGATCAGCTAAATTCCATTTGGTATGGGTTGAATTACACCTCTTACAATTGTTTTTATACTTTTCTTTTCAGCCTTCGAAAACAAGGCTGGAAAAATATCCCCAGGAAGGGCCCGGTTCTTCTGGTTGCAAACCACCAAAGCTTTTTGGACCCGATTGCTGTTGGATTAACCGCCTGCAGGGAACTATCGTATCTTGCAAGAAAGTCACTTTTCAAAAAGCCTTTTCTTGATATTTATCTAAAATCTGTTGGGTGTTGCCCTGTTGATCTTGAAGGGGTCGCAAAAGAAGGCATTAGATCCACCTTGGACCTTTTAAGCAATGGGCGAGCAGTGCTTGTATTTCCTGAAGGCACGCGATCTGAAGATGGATTAATGCAAGATTTAAAGCCAGGTATTCAGCTTCTTATTCGTAAATCCAATGCGATAGTTGTTCCTGTAGGAATTGCAGGGGCACATGAAGCTTTATCGCGCGACAACTTCTGGCCAACTCTTTGCCCTATTTTCATGGATGGAAATCGAGGTTCCATAGGTGTATCCATTGGTGCCCCAATCGATGCGAAAGTACTTGCAGACCTGCCGAGAGAAGATTCCTTGAAACTATTACAGGACTCCATCAACCGTGAAATCATTCACGCAGAGCATATCCGAAGAAAAAAATAATTCGTACATCAATCTTTAACGACTGCGGTATTTGATTCGCCATTCATGTGACGCCAAAGATTCTGGGTCGTTGCAATCCCTTTGGGGTCATTATTATTATTTGAATATTGAACATTTAACAAAACCTGTTGGAAGGCATAATAAGCAGGTTCAATACGGGGCATTTCGTTAGAAATAAGTTCCTCTAACTCGGAGGGGGTGCACCCTTTTGGAATATGGATATTTTGGGACTTGCACCATGCCAAAAGAGCTTTCCAAGTATACCCAGTCAATTCTCGAAGGCTAGATTTCTGCCAATCTTTGCGATCAAAAGGGTTATCAAACTCTTCGAAAGGCAAAGTTTCATCAGCAATGGTGGCGTTAGCAACATCCTCTTGTTTTTTCTTTTTTTTCGAACGATCCATCCAGTTAAAAAGATTACGGAACCAATCTAAGAGATCATCAGCCCAACCAAAACTGTAACTCAACTTGTAAACGACAACATAAAGAACAAACAAAAAAGTACCCACTGCAAAAACAACTTTAAGAATAACTTCAAGTGCAGCCATCATTTTATCAAGGCCAGGAATATTAAAAGAAGGGGGTGGCGAGGAAGGAGGGCCTTGATTCGGAGTAGCACTCGATTTCTGATTACCATCATTTTTTCGAGTATCACTTTTACTCTCATTATTTTTAGCTTGATCTGATTTCTGAGACCCATCCTTGGAAGAGCCTCCTCCTTTTTCACCAGAATCGTTACCACCTTTTCCAGAATCGCTACCACCTTTTCCAGAATCGCTACCACCTTTTCCAGAATCCTTGGATGCGCCTTTGCTTTCTTTATCCTCAGCAGGCTTGCCCGATTTCTGATTTGCATCCTTGGGAGCACCTTTATCGCCTTCCTTTTCACCCGGATTCCCTTCCCCTTTACCTGATTTCTCTGATGATTTTGCGTAGTTACTGGCATCCTGATCTTTATCCTGACCCTTAGAAAGAACGAAGGCAATGGGATCTAAAAAGCCCTGAGGCCTAGGCAACAGTGATGCAAAGACGAAACAGAATATCAATAAAAACAAACCAGAGAACAACCAAAATCCCGCTGTAAACAAAGGCATGGATAAATTACGCCTGCGTAAGTCAGACCTTATTGTTAAAAAAGAAGTGGTCATCAATAAAGAAATGCAACTTGCAAGATAGATGCAAAGGCAGAGTAAAAAATACTTTCCTAGATTTGGGTCATCGCTATTTTGAGTTGATCCACCAAATCCAAAAACAGGAATCGACCCAAACAAAAAATAAAGCACCCAGATACCACGGCCTTTCCCACCTTTAGCTTTCTTGGGTTTTTGGTCCTTCAACTCCGCAAGAACTTCCTCTGCTTCATAATTAAATTCGGTGCTTTCCTCTCTTGTATCGCCCCAAGATTCTGAAACCTTTTTATTGCCAGGGTTCAACTCTTTCTTCAAACCCACTGAAGCAAGCAATCCATCTTCATCCTCTTCTCGTTCACCAAGATCTGTCACATCCCAGGTAATCTTGTAGGTAAACCACCCAACAAAAATCATTAGAACGGTAACAATTCCAAGAATTGCTCCGCCCATTAATGCAAACGGTACCCAAATAAGCATTCCCAACACAAATGAATAACCGCCAACAACCTTTTTCAAATCATCGATAAGAAACATACGGCTAACCAAAACAGTGGCAAGCACTTCCCAAAATAAAAGCCAATGTGATGAATCCCATTTAGATGAAAGGGAAAAACGAGCCAATATAAAAAATGTTAATGAAACCATCAGAAAAACAATCAAAGCCAAGCCAATCGTACCAAACAAACGATCCAGAATTTCTGGTTTATCGCGATAAGCATATGCCTTTTTCTCTGCCATGTGCGTTTCCTAGACAAGGCTTAAAGGAGAAGTTCGATCGATCTGGGATCTACAAAGCTGGGGAAGAGACTCTTGATCAATGGCATGGCGAATCTCGCGGATACCATTAGTTATCAATTTTTTAAAAGCCCGGTTCAAACCCTCATCATCAAATTGAATTAAAACAACGGAGACAGCAAACCCCTGCTGTTTTAAATTCCCAAGCATCATAGCCGTCTCTTCGGTTACACCTGAAAGAACAGCGACAAGAGTTAGATCCCTAGGTAAATGGATTGAAACTTCCCTGATCATTTCAGAAAATTTGAGGGAATCTGATTTAAGCGCACGGCCCATCATTTCCCTTAACAATTGCAAATGCTCAACCCCTCTTCGTGAAGGCAAGAACATGGGTTGCAAATGGTTCGGCCTGCTGCTATCCAACATAAAAGTTCGAGCTTCTGCCCGAGTATCGACTTCGGGCTCACTTTCATTCTCTTGCACATTGAATGCGGCATCGGTGGCGTTAGTGCCTATCCCAAATGGTTGATTCAATAAACAAACTGCATGGGCAAGCGAGACCGCTGCATCGATTGCAAGTTCTGAGCGAAAAGGCTCTCCTCGTGGTGGAAAATTTGATTCATGAAAATCGAGTAAGATCATTGCCCCAGCAAGACAGGTTGGCTCGAATATTTTACACTGAAACACACCTGTTCGGGCACTGGCTTTCCAGTGAATACGGGACATCGGGTCGCCTGGTTCATAATCGCGAACCCCCGCTATCCGGGTGGGGTCTTCAAATATTTTCATAACCATTTGAATTTCGCCAATCGGCCTGCGGGAAGTAAGATCATACCCTAGCAAATGAGTTATCTTGGGAAGCACGAGCAAATAAAAAGGTTGGCATCCAATGCGATATCTTCGCATGAAGCCAAAGGGGTCTCCAGTTTCTGCAAACACGGGCCCAATCTGAAAAAATCCCCGATGCATGCATTCTAGCGAATACGAAAACTCTTCTGTTTGCATTGAAAACATCGATAAGACTTTGAGTCTTTTACCTTTCAATTTTAAGAAAGGATGCCGAGGGTTAACAGCATCTTCGGGTAACAAATCTTCTAAAATCACCCAGGGAATAGGGATTAAACCCAGATAGCGGACTAAAACTTTAACCCTTACCTTATCGCCAACTTCTGCAAGGGTGCAGCGCATTTTTCTTTCAATTCTTAGCCCGCTCGCCCAATGCCAAGCCAACAAACGACTGCTCATCAAAATCAATGCCATTAAGTAAGCAGAGAATGCAAGGAGCCCTGAGCCCAAAACTTGGGCCGAAAATCCTATCAGTGTTATTCCAAGGAGCCAATACATTAGAAGTAATCTTTTTCAGTGTGATAATCCGAGGAAACAGGCACTGGAATATCATCTAAAACATCATTGATGACATCTTCCGTTTTAATTTTCCTAAGTCGGGTTTCTGGCTTGAGAATGATGCGATGTGAAAGCACCGGAGCAACCAACTTTTTCACATCATCCGGAACCACAAAAGTTCTTCCCTGGATTGCAGCACTTGCTTGTGCCGCCCTTTGCAATGAAAGCGATGCACGGGGACTTCCACCTAATAAAATATTTTCGTTATCCCGGGTACCATGAACGATCTCAAGAATGTAGGTTCTAATTTGATCATCCAAATGAACCTTCCTCACCACTTCCTGGCAAGCTATCCAGTCTGCGGAGCTGACGACGGGCACAACATCATCAATCGGATGGCCAAACTGCAACCTCTTAAGCATCAATGCTTCTTCTTCAATGGTTGGGTAACCCAGACTTAATTTGATTAAGAATCGATCTAATTGAGCTTCTGGCAAAGGAAAAGTGCCTTCATGGTCTACCGGATTTTGAGTGGCAATTACAAGAAAGGGTGGCTTAAGATTATAGGTTTGGCCATCTGCAGTAACCCTTCTTTCAGCCATGGCTTCTAAAAGTGCAGCCTGGGTTCGAGGGGTAGCCCGATTGATTTCATCTGCAAGCACAGTTTGAGCAAAGATCGGGCCGGGCCTGAATTCAAACTCGGCTGTTTTCTGATTAAAAATAGAAACGCCATTTATATCGCTGGGAAGCAAGTCGGGGGTACATTGAATCCTTTTAAAAACGCAACCAACACTTCGGGAAATCGCTCTGGCTAATATGGTTTTTGCGACACCTGGAACATCTTCAAGAAGTATGTGCCCTTCTGCAAGGTAAGCTGCAAGGGCCAGCAGTATTTGTTTACGCTTTCCCAATATCACTTTTTCAATGTTAGAGGTTACTTTTTCAGCAATGCCCTGCACATCGATTTGATTGGAGGCGACTGGCTTCTTTTTATCTTTTGCAGGATTATCACCAGGCTCAGGTTTAGACATTTAAGGCCTCTTTAAGATTGCTGGAAATCAATTTAATTATCGCAAACTGAAGCACCAAATGCAAAAAGGAAGGCCCAATAATAATTAGGTCTTCCTTTTTAAATGTTTAAGCTACCAATTTAGAATTGATCAAGCCAGAAGTGAAAACCACTGTAATACTTTTGCGGTTTCTGACTTTCATAGCGCCAGTGGGGTTCTCTGAAAGGAGGGTTCGCCATGTATGCAGGTGGTGGCATATAGGGCTGACCCGGTCTCTCAGGCCATTTGGGGCCCATCGATGACCAATAATTATGTGGAAAATAATAGTAGGGATAATGGAAAAACCTTTGCAAGTTTCCATCATTTGTTTGAGCAAAAGCACGATTTTCAATCGCACTTTGCCCGATAAAACCAATGGCTATCACCATGATTATTTTGTAAATAAGCCTCATCGTAGAATGTCCTCCTGACCCGACGCAGTTAGGTTACTAGGATAAACATTAGCACGCTTTCAATTAAAAGAAGTATTTTCAGAACAATTCTTTACAATACTTTGATGATGGAAGTTGGTTCTTTGGCGATTCCGAAAAGGTGATCATTCGTAGCGAATAATCACAGCACTCTTTATTTTTCTTGGAAAACTTTATGGAAACGACTCAAGTTCACGATAACCCCCTAGTACAACGCTATGCGGGCAAAGAAATGGTTGCGTTATGGAACCCTGCAAACAGGTATTCAACTTGGCGGAAACTCTGGGTAGCCCTCGCACAAACCCAGATGGAACTAGGCCTTCTTTCCGAAGATGGCACCACTCCCAGAATTTCACCGCTGCAAATCAAACAGCTTGAACAAAACATTCATAACATCGATTTTGCCCGTGTTGAAGAACACGAACAAAGGCTACGCCATGATGTGATGGCGCATATCCACGCCTATGGAGAATGCTGCCCTTTGGCACGCGATATCATTCATCTGGGTGCAACCAGTTGCTTTGTAACGGATAATACTGAACTCATTCTTATGAGGCAGGGGCTTACCCTATTGCAAAAGTCGCTGGTTGGGTTGCTCGATCATTTTGCTAAGTTTAGTCGTAAGTATGCAGGGATGGAAACACTTGGGTTCACTCACTTCCAACCAGCGCAATTAACCACCGTTGGAAAAAGAGCATGCCTTTGGGCGCAAGATTTCCTGATGGATTTCCATGAAGTGAGCTATCGTATCGATAACATGAAATTCCGCGGTGCGAAAGGCACCACAGGAACTCAAGCCAGTTATCTTTCCCTTTTCAGAGGCGATCACCAGAAAGTTCGAGACCTTGATACCATCGTCTCTAAAAAAATGGGCTTTGATCAAGTATTCCCCGTCACAGGCCAAACTTACCCTAGAAAAGCTGATTCACAAATTCTTGAAACACTTTCTGGCATTGGGCAAAGTGCCCAAAAATTTGGTACCGACATCAGATTGCTTTCACACCGGCAAGAAATTGATGAACCCTTTGAAACCGATCAAGTTGGATCTTCTGCCATGGCTTACAAACGAAACCCCATGCGATCAGAACGCATGTGCGGGCTTTCTCGTTTCCTGATTCAACTCGCAGGAAATACAGCAGAAACAGCCGCAGTTCAATGGCTGGAACGAACCCTTGATGACAGCGTCAACCGTAGGCTTACCATTCCCCAGGCCTTTTTATGCGCTGATTCCATTATGCGTATCGCAATAAACATTGTTCGTGGCCTTGTTGTGAACCCCGAAGTTATTAAATCGGAAGTTGAACGAACACTACCATTCATGGCAACCGAAAACCTTCTGATGGCGGCGGTTGGAAATGGGGGCGATAGGCAAAATCTGCACGAAGTCATCCGCAAGCACAGTCATGCAGTCATAGCAGAGTTAAAGTCAGGTAGCAGAAAAAACGATCTTCTAGAGAGACTAAAAAAAGAGCCCGAGTTTATGAACATTAATTTTGAAAAAGTAATGGCTGAAGGTCGCTTCTCGGGCAGGGCGAAAGAACAAGTTGAAGAATTCTTGGTTGCAGAAGTGGATCCCATTCTTAAAGCAAAAAAGGAATGGACTGATCAAAACGCAACCTTGAAGTTTTAACTTACTTGTTACCATTCTGCGTGGAAAACCAACTATCTGCTGCTGCTACAACTTCCACAAGGTTGTAAACAGTTTTAGCACTTTTTTCATCGGGATCTAAAACTGCAAATAAAACTCCAGCTTGGATCATCGCTTTAAAAATCGATTGCAACATGGGTAATGCTGGTTGCATAACCATCCAAGCATCGCTTAAAGAAGAAACTTGGATAAAAGCCTCAGCTTTTGCTCGGTCTTGAAAAACTGCTAGAGCGGCATCGCCCGCCTGAGTTCGCCATTGTGCAAATTCAACCTGCTCCGATTCGGTCTTAAAAATCAAAAAAGGAATCAGATCCATAAGGGCCCCGTTAAATTAGAGAAGCAAAACAGTATTGATAATCTCCATCCTACATAATCTAGGGAATATGGCATGTTTTGAAGAAAGCAATCTTGGTTTTAGTCTTGTTTATAAAACCATGCTTTCCTAAAATTCGCCCCTCTTAAGCCAAGGAAAGGCTTTAGAAAACTGAGAAAGAGGCGCTTATCAAATGAGTCACGCCAAGGATGGCAAGGATTCGTTTCCTGCCAGATTAATTTATGCTGTTTCCATGTTTTCATTTCAAAAACCCTGGTTGGTTTTTGCATTGGGAATGCTCCTTTGCACTACAGCGTTGCTCTATTCCTACAAAAAACTTGAGTTTAAAACCCACCGCGATGACATGATCAGCAATCGAAAATGGTGCCAGCAAAACTGGAAACACTATCTTGCGGAGTTTGGGCAAGACGACGACATGGTGGTGGTGGCGTTAGGCGGAAACGAACAAAACAAAATCGATGCATTAGAACAACTAGCTACAAAACTATCAGAACATCAAGAAAGTTTTGATCGCATCTTTTTCAAAGTGGATTTACAAAATCTAAAAAACAGATCTCTTCTTTTTTTAGAACCCAAGGAAATAGGAACGATTGTCGGGCATCTTGCAAATATGGCGCCTCTACTTGAATTCCCCTTTGCGTGGAATTTATTTACTACAAAAAGCATCACTTGCGAAGCTCATGCCAGAATCAAACAGATTGAAGCACGGGGAACAGTAACAGAGGCCGACACTGCATTTCTTGCACAATTTCGCAGCATCATCAGAGCCGCAACAAATTATCTGGGCTCTGGAGATACCTATGAAAGCCCCTGGGTTGGCCTTCTGCCAAAATCCCAGCACAACACAAGCATGCTTTCAAAACCCAATTATCTCGTTTCAGAAGACAAATCCGTAGCAATTCTTTTAGCCCGCCCGATCACTCAGGAAAAGTCGGATTTTGTCAGCTCCATGCCTGCAGTGAAATTAATGCGTGAAATATTAAACGACATCTCGGCGCTTCATCCCGAAGTACAACTTGGCCTAACAGGATTACCAGTTTTAGAAGCTGATGAAATGACTGCATCACAACGGGACAGCGCAACAGCTTCTTGGGTTGCATTTTTGAGCGTTCTATTTTTATACATCATTGTTTACAGATCTTGGCGTTATCCAGTGTTAACCATCTCAACCTTGTTGGTAGGAACCATTCTTGCGCTAGGTTGGTTAACCTTAACCATCGGGCATCTTAATTTATTATCTGCAACTTTTGCAGTCATGCTGATAGGGTTGGGCGATTATGGGGTTTTGTGGGTGAGCGCATTTGATGAATACAGAAAAAAAGGTATCCCAGCAGAGGAATCGATTAAAAATACCGCACTATCGGTTGGGCCTGGAATTCTAACTGCAGCCTGCACAACTTCTCTAGCTTTTTTCGCTGCAATGCTTGCTGATTTTCAAGCTGTTTCAGAAATGGGCTGGATAGCAGGGAGTGGCATATTATTTTGTGCGCTAAGCTGCTTCACCACCCTGCCGTCATTATTGGGAATAACAGAATCCTATAAAAAAGTAACTCAAAAATCAGAGCTTACAAATTGGCCTGTCGAAATTCTTACTTTCCCAATCACCCAAAATAGCTGGACAACCAAATTATTCAGCAAACCAAAAACCATGGTAGTAGCAGGGGTAATACTCACCTGCTTGTTTTTAATTCCAGCTTTAAAAGTTTCTTATGATCACAACTTATTACATTTACAATCCGCTTCACTTGACTCTGTAAAATGGGAAAAAGTACTTTTAGATAAGATGCCCACAGCCACTTGGCATGCAGTTACTTTCACCGCCACCCGCGAAGAAGCACTCGAATGGAAAAAGAAATTTGAAGCTCTTCCAGAAGTAAGCCAGGTTGCAGAAATAGCCAGCATGCTTCCCAAGGATCAAACAATCAATAAAGGGCAGCTAAAAGAAATCCAACACAGGCTCAGATTATTACCAACCCGGGGTTCAAAGCCCGGGCATGCAACTCCAGATATCGCAGGATTAACAAAGGAACTGCAACTTCTTGCTGGAAAAACCAGTGAAGCAAACTCCTTATTAGATTTACGCGAAGTGAACAAAGATTTACTGGGGTTTCTAAATGGGTTATCCAATGCCAGCAAGAATTCAAACAAAGAACTCAAGAATTTTGAAGAATCAGTGACGGGCGATCTTATCGAAAATTTGCATCAATTAAGAGAAGTTTCCACTCCCGAATTCATTGAAGTAGCTGATATTCCGACACCAATTCGAACTCGTTATTTAAGTGAAAACAACCAATGGTTATTAAGAGTCTTTGCAAAGAAAAATCTTTGGGAATACAGCAACCTTAAAGATTTTGTAAGCAGTATTCAAAAAGTGGATGCTCGTGCCACGGGAAAACCATTTACAACGCTTGAAGGCTTAAAAGGGATGAAGGCGGGATTTCAATGGGCCGGTATCTACGCCCTGATAGCCATCATTGTTGTCTTATCTTGGGATTTCAGAAAAACCATCTTGGTAACTTTGGCGCTTCTTCCCTTGGTAATGGGCCTTTGCATTACCATGGGCGCAGTATGGTTGCTAGGCTACCAATTAAACCCAGCAAATATGATAGCTTTTCCTATTCTTGTTGGAGTGGGAATTGATAATGCGGTGCATGTGATCCACGACTTTTTAGGACGAGACCGAAGCAAGCAGTACGCATTAAAGAGCAGCACTTTCAAAGGGATATTTGTTGCAGGTCTCACCACGGTTTTGGGGTTTGGTTCGCTTACGATATCTTCCCACCTTGGATTATCCAGCCTGGGGCTTCTTCTGGCTTTGGGAGTAAGTGCTTGCATGATTTGTTCAATACTTTGGCTTCCCAGCCTACTTCAACTTGCACCTATCAAGGTAAAATCAAATAAAAATCTTATTGCACGAACCATAAACAAAGCAGCATAAAAGAAGCTGGATAAAACCTCATCAAGGAAGTTTAAGAAACTCTGCGTTAAGCCTGCCTGATATTTTAAAGGAAGTGATCTTAGAAGAAGAATCCCTGCTAAAGATCAGAATGGGATTATCAAAGACAAAATCTTGGGCAAGAAGGATTGATGAACCCAAATGATCCAGATCAACAAAATGATTCCCAACAACCAACCTGACCTTTTTACCCTGCATTTTGAGCACAATTTTTCCATAGGCAGGATTCTGATACTCACCCAAAACATCAGGAAGATTCATAGAACCCGGGTACTTTTTCAATAACTCGATCAGGTTGTTATCGTTAGCAATCTTCGATTTTTGCGAACCTTCAGTCAAAATAAAGGCATAAGTCTTATCCCACTCCACTCGCGGAAAGTTAAACAACAAATCAATCAGCGAATTGCTGAGTGCCAGATTCATTCTTGTGTGTTCAAGGTTTGAAAGAATCACCAAACCAAATTTAGCATCAGGAATCATGGCAATATGGGTTCGAAAACCATCGATCGCCCCGCCATGCGAGACCAATTTTATGCCACGATAATCCTGAATAACCCAACCCAGTCCATAAGACATTTGCACGGTGAATGGATGCAACAATTTATTCATAGCATCTAAAGGATTAACAACCTGCGGTTTCTGGGTTTCAAGCAGTTGGGGAGCAAGATCCATTTTGGCATATTTCTGATTCGCAGGATCAACTTGAAATTTAAGCCAATTGGCAAGATCATGAGCGGAAGAATAAACACTACCCGCGGGGTCGGGAAATGCACTTACATAAGGTTCTTTAACTTCGGGAAACCCAAACTTCCCGATAAAATGCCCGCGTGCCAGATTTTCATTTGGAGGTAATGCGACCGTGTCTTTCATTCCAAGAGGATCTAGAATTTCTCGCCTTAGAAGTTTTTCCCAACCTTCCTTTCCTGCTTTTTCACAAACCAAACCACCCGCAGAATACATGATTGATTGATACTGGTATGCAGAGCGAAATGGTTTTTCTAAAGGTAAAAATGCTGCTTTACGCACATTCTCTTCAGGCGCAAACCCACTTCGATACCAAAGTAAATCATTGCCACTCAATCCCGTCCTATGGGAAAACAAATCCCTCAACCTACAATCTTCAGACGCAAGCGGTTCTGATAACTTAAACCAAGGCAAATGTTTTTGTACCTTATCATCCCAATCAAGCTTTTTCTTGGCAACTAAAGAAGCCGCCAACGCACTGGTAAACGCCTTGGTGCAGGATGCGATTGGGAAAAGAGTATTAGTAGCGACTGGTTTTTGTTTGGCTATTTCAACAACACCAAAACCAGATTCAAAAACTGTCTCTCCCTGATGAACAATTGCAATTGCAACTCCTGGTATCCGCCAATATTCCATGGATTGCTGTACCAGTAATTTCACTTCTTTATCCGGGAACTTTGCCATGATAGCTTTATCATCGCCTTGGTGCGTAAAAGCTAAAGCCATCATTATCAAGGTATTAGTAATCATGGCTAAACTTCAACCCTGTATAAGAGATTTGATTTTAACAATTTCGGAAGAAAAAACTTTCGAATCAAGCACGGAAGTACTATCGATAACATTCAAAGGGCTTTCAAGATTCACCCAAGACTTGCACCCCAAATAAAAAGGTGTTTCATCAATCTCAACAGGCTCTAAAACCTTATGTATTTTTACAAGCATTACAGTTAAACCAGGAGTCCGATAAGCAAATCTAGAACCAATACATTCCTTGGAAAGAACATGAAAGGGTTCAAGTTTTTCCACAATATCAAGATTCATCACATGAAAAGTCTCGACAACTTCAGCAAGATGAAAGAACAGAATCTTTTTTGCATGGGCTTTAAAAATCTCACCCTTTTCAAGCCATTCAGTTTCTCGCAATTGATTTTGTTGCTGATGAACATAAGTGGGATAAAGCCAGAACCATTTAGATTGAACCTGAAAATCCCCCGTGGGTTCAGCAATTCCACCCTTACGCATTAAAATGGATTGCCTTCCAGAAGCTAGGGCAGCACAAACTGAGGCCCACTCTTTGCATGCAAGTTGAATGTTCATTTTCCCACCTATTCTTTTCGAGGCGCCCTATTCATTAAATCCTGCACCGCAGTTTTGGGGCTCTTCCCGTGTTGCAAAACCTGATAAACCTGCTCAATGATGGGCAAATCAATATTTCGTCGAACTGCTTGCTCTCGAATGCTCGGTGCAGTGAATATCCCCTCTGCAACTTGCGACATACCCGGAAGAAACTGTGCCAACTTTTCGCCTTTGCCCAATCTTTCTCCCACTTTTCGATTTCTAGAATGAGCACTAGTACATGTAGCAATCAAATCACCCAAGCCTGCCAAACCATTGAAAGTTGCAGCCTCTGCACCGCATGCAACACCATATCGAGTCATCTCAACCAACCCACGCGTTATCAAGGCGGCTTTGGCGTTATCGCCATATCCAAGCCCATCATTAATCCCTGCTGCAATTGCAATTACATTTTTAAGCGCGCCTGCAATCTCTACACCAAGAACATCATGATTGGTATAAACCCTGAAAGATTCAGAATTAAAAAGCGATTGAATTTGCAAATTAATATCAGGGTCAGAACCTGCAAGTGCTAAAGAAGTAGGTAAACCTCGAGCCACTTCTTCGGCATGGCTGGGGCCGCTTAATATAGAAACAGGGCGAGCACCAAGAACATCTACAATGGTTTGGCTGGGCCTGAGAAAAGATTCACGCTCTAGCCCCTTAGTCGTACTAAGCACAGGTAGCATTGCGGGAATTTCCGAAACAATACTTTTAAACACGCTGCGAAGGTGAGCCGATGGAACAGAGGAAACCAATAATCCAGCACCAGATATTGCATTCCTAAAAGAATCACTTATTTCAATTTGGCTAGGCAAAACAATTCCCGGAAGTAGCAAATCATTACCTCGGGCAACTTTTAAATTATTTCTCGAAGCCTCCCTGACACTCCACAAAGAAACAGCACACTTGTTTTCCCTTGCCAAGTGCAAGGCCAAAGCCATTCCCCACGCACCCGTACCAATAATTGCAACTTTTTTAATCATAATCACCCTGAATATTTAGAACCGCTATTCTTAAACACATCGTAAAGATAAATCCCGCTTATCGCTACTTTGAAGTCATCCGTTTTTCATCTAAGCCATATTATTATGATGGGTTTTAGCTTGTCGAGTATAACTTTTAGGATATTGACGCTTTAAATGACCAACTATTTCCAAATCAGTTAATTTTTCACCAAAGTTATCTTCTCGAATTGCCGATTAAAGTTATGGCGGGGGTCACGGATGTAGCAAGACCGCCAACCCGCATTAATTCAGGCAAGCCAAAAAGCACTTATGCCAAGCTTGCAACTAGAATCTAGGAGGATTCAAAATGGCTCCACACCTTAGAGTTTTCAAGGAATCATCAGATTCAGACAAAGATATCATCCAAGCACCAACCGTTCGCGTAAGGCTTTCGGATCTCTTACCATTGATCGCAGCAGCGCAACGCAAGAACTTCGTATGGGTTCAGGATTTCATGGAAGATGAAGTTGCAGTGACTGCAGACCTTTATGAAGTGCTTAGAAGTTTCAGAACTTTCCGACCCGCCAGTTAGTAACCTAATCTGCAAAACCATCATCTTTTCGAAGATTTTGCAAGATTTCTGGCTTGGCAAAGAATGCAAGATCGACATTTCCCTTAACCTCGGCTTCGATCAGCTTAAGCCTGATTTCGAGGTCGTTAACCCTTTGCCTAACCACAGTAATTTCATCTTTAGCAGTTTCTTTTTCAGTACTTCTGGGCACTTCAGGGTAATTCAACTGCCTTTGCAAAGCTGCAAATAGAAAAAAAGGATCTCTGCCTAAGTTTGCCTTTGCGATCTGGCCTTCCTTGCTTGCAAAAAGTGGTTGCAAAGGGGGTTCATAAGATGGATCTTGCCTTCTCTCCACCTCTAAATAATACTCCGAACGCAAATAAACAAACTCCGCAAATTCAACCAAGCCTATTTGCTTAGATACAAACAATATAAATTCTTTCCAACTTTGCGAGTACAACGGATCATTAGCCATCGCTGTAACGCCTTCATCGTATCCCAATTTATTTCGCGACAGGATCTCAAATTGAAACACAAACAAACCAGAAGGGGACGGCGAGTCTGCATTATATTTAGCCATCTTTTCCAGCACATTCAATCCTGTGTCGATGCTAAATTTTCTGTTTTCATCCTCAGTCGATTTAATGATAAAAGCCTGAAAAGGGGTGAAGTAATGGCTTAACAATTTAAACCCTGTACTTAACAATCCGCTCTGTTTTATTTCAGTTGCAAGAAACTGTATCGCCATCGGCAGCTTCGTTGTAGAAAGAATCTCTTGATCAATTCGTTCAAGCACTTCCTGCGTTGCAATGGAAGCTTTGATCCTCTCTCGAAGAGTTTGGAAGAAGTAGAGTTGTTCAATGTATTCTTCACGATCCAGCATAGGCATCATAAAACTCCGTTATTAAATCTGTTTAGATTTTAGCACGAAGAATAGGTACTGCAGTGGGTTTAATGTGGATTTAAAAAATCAAGCAGCGTTATCAGGCATGATTACCCGTAGCATCTGAAAAATGAGGATCAACTAGGAAACAAACTAACCTAGAAAGTGACATCTTCTAATCGGACTAATAAAACAAGTTTTTTACCCTGCTTGCTTATATTCTTGGATCGCTTTAAACAATTGGAATTCAGCTTCAGACTTTTTAACCACGAATGAAAACACTCCGATTTTAATTTCGTCAAGCTCTTGTATTATTATGGCCTTGATTGGATTACCATTCACATAAGTACCGTTCCTACTATCTAAATCACGCAAAACCCACCCCTGTTCAGACCAATTAAGCATGCAATGCCTTCTGCTGACACAAAGCGAAGGCAAGCGAAAATCTGCCCCACTACTGCGCCCAACAACGATCCTGGGGGCGTTGAACTCCATCAGAATCTGACTAGGCTGAAGCTCTAAAATTAATGAAAAGAAATCCTGTGGAGGGCACTCTTCACTCTTAAACCTTATTTTGGGAAGAATCTGTTCGCCACCACGATTTATTTCTTGAACCATTATTGCACCGTATTTCACAGAAAAGAGTTTATTTATAATTCCCTGATGAGGCACATAACAAAATAAGCAAACCCTGGAAGACCGCTTTTAAGGAATAAACCGGAAAGTTGGGTTAGGAGGGGATGCAAAGGCATCAGATAATTTTTACAAATGTAAACAATTACCGTTTATGACACTATTAACGACAATGCCTTGGCCAACCTTCTGAAACATTTCATTTTCTCTAAAGTTCCATTTCTCTATTTAGGTTTTTGAAGCAAACTTAGAACAGATGTATGTTGGCTAGCTCTTTTACCGGGCTTTCCTATTTTCCGTTTCCCTTTTGAGATTGATGCTATGATTAGATCTTCTTGGAATGTTTGGTTGCTTGCGCTTTCTGCACTGCTTTGTGTAGAGGCATCCGCCCAAGCCAGGCATTGTGGCGCAATCCGCTACTCTCCTATTTGCTGTGAACGCGAACAATTCTGCCTTCCCGAAGTGCAATGCAGAATCACTTACAAAGAATCCATCGAAGAACGCAGTCAGCTTTGTTACAAGCCTGTGTATCGGACAGTGATGAAAGAATGCAAATCGGTTTGCTATAGGCCGGTTTATGAAACTACTTACCGCGATACTTCCTACACCGTCTGTAAACCCGTTTGGGAATGCTACGATGTTGTTCGTAATTACACGGTCTTAAAGCCTATTTATGAGCAATGCGTTCGTGAAGAAAACTACACCGTACAAAAACCAGTTTGGCAAACCTACCAGACCCCTGTGAAGTACAACACCTATAAACCCGTTTACGAACAACGCGTTAAAGAAGAACACTTCACCGTGCAAAAACCAGTTTGGCAAACCTACCAGACCCCAGTGAAATACAACACTTACAAACCCGTTTACGAACAACGCGTTAAAGAAGAACACTTCACCGTACAAAAGCCTGTTTATTATGAAGAGCAAGTTCCTTGCACCCGTACGGTAATGAAACCTGTTTACACCACCGAAACTAGGGACATCTCTGAAACCATCTATGAATCGGTAATGGAACCAAGAGAAACGGTAGTGCGAAGCTACTCTTGGGAGCCAGTTTGCACCGAAAAACAGATATGCGTTCAAACTGGATCATGGAGAACGGAAATCTGCGAAATACCAGGCCAAGTAGTGATGAGAAAAGTTTGTCATCCTGGTTTTTGGACCATGGATCCATGCTGCTGCAAGATGATTTATGTTGCAGGCCATGTAAGCTGCAGCCCAGTTCAACTTCCTAACCGAACGATCTGCAAAAAGATCTGGGAACCCAGAATGGAAACTCGAACCATTACTTGCACCAATTATGTACGCAAGGAAAATTGCAATGTGATTCGCTCCTATTGCTGCAAAATCATACCCAAAACTGTTTGCAAGAAAGTAAGCTTCACCAGATGCTGCATGGTGCCTGAAGTACAAAACTTTACGGTTACCCGCAAATGCTGCAAAATGGTTTGCGAACATAAGGTTTGCAAGACTCCTTACACAGTTTGCAAAATGGTTTGCGAAGAACAATGCAAAATGGTTACCTCCCAAAAATGCATCATGACCACCCAACATTGCGTTAAAAAGACCCCTTACACCACTTGCAAAATGGTCTGCGAAGAACAATGCAAAATGGTTACCTCCCAAAAATGCATCATGACCACCCAACATTGCGTTAAAAAGACCCCTTACACCACTTGCAAAATGGTTTGCGAAGAACATTGCAAAATGGTTACCTCTCACAAATGCATTATGACCCAGCAACATTGCGTTAAAAAGACCCCTTACACCACTTGCAAAATGGTTTGCGAAAATCGACAGGAAATCATCAAAGCCCAACGGTGCAAAATGATTACCGAACAACGATGCTGCAAAATTCCTGTAACTACCTGCTCTTTGGTAAAGGAAGAATCCCTTTTCCAAGTGCCAGAAACTCATTGCACCATGGAACCTTTCACCGTTACTTATAAGGTGTGCAGAAAAATCCCATGCGTCGAAATGATAGGAATCCCCTCTTGCAATTAAGCTGCGGGTAATTTTATTAAAACATTGACTCCCTTGGTTTACACTAACCAAGGGAGTTTTTCATTTCCTAACGCATCTATAAATACCTTGCTTCAACCTTAATTCTTTTAAGTTCTGCGCCATTATTCTTCCCAATTGATTTTATCTTTCCGTTATATTCCAAAGGATAATCCGGTTAATATGTTGGAGGAGGCTAACATGAAACAGGTGAGAGTTGGTGCGGTTAATTACCTGAATACGAAACCGCTGATCCATAATCTGGCGCAGATTGCCCCTCATTGGCATATTGAACTTAAGGTTCCTAGCCACCTTGCGCATGATCTTGCTGCTGAAAAACTCGATGTTGCCCTCATTCCCGTTATTGAATATTTCCGCAATCCTAACTATCGCATCATTCCTGGCATTTCAATCGCATCTCACGGTCCGGTCCTAAGTGTCACCCTCTTCAGTAAAGTTCCCTGGCCTGATATCAAATCGATTTCCCTCGATGAAGGTTCCAAGACAAGTGTTGCACTTTTAAAAATACTCTCTAAACAATTGCACGGCATTGGTTTTACTTCCTCGCCCTTGCCTATGGATGCCGACCCTGCAAAAGTTACAACCGATGGAGTGCTTTTAATAGGTGATCGCGCCATGAAGGCTTGCTTAAGCGGATTCCCTTTTGCCTACGATCTTGGCGGGGAATGGCATGACTATGCAAATTTGCCTTTCGTTTATGCGATTTGGGCGGTGCATGAACGGGTATTTGGGGAGAACCTGACTAAATACTTTGCCAAGTCAAAAAAAGTGGGAATATCCCATGTGGCTGATATCGCCCTTCAAGAATCCAAAACACTTGGACTGGATGCAGGTTTTTGTAGAAGATACCTTTCGCATATCATTCAATATAATTTGGGTAGTCGGGAAATTGCAGGGTTAGAATTATATAGGCACTTGGCTTATGAAAATGGACTTATTGAACAGGAAAGAAGTATAGATTTCCATGATTGCAGAACTTTTGCAAAAAGCCATTGATGGCAAAAGAATTACCCCAGAAGAAGGGCTTTACCTTTTAGAAAAGGCAGACCTACTCTCTTTGGGCGATGCTGCAAATAATATTTGCAATAAAATGCACCCCGAAAGTTATCGCACCTTTAATATTGATCGCAACATCAATTACACCAACATATGTGCAGCAGTTTGCGACTTTTGCGCTTTTTATCGCAAGTCTTCGGATGCAGATGCCTATGTTCTTCCTCGTGAAGAAATTTACAAAAAGATCGAAGAAACAATAGCGTTAGGCGGAGACCAAACTCTTTTACAAGGCGGCTTACACCCAACACTTAAATTAGAATGGTATGAAGATTTACTAAGAGATCTCAAAACCAGATACCCGAAGTTTAATCTGCATGCCTTTAGCCCACCTGAGATTTGGCATTTTCATAAGCTCAACAAGTTACCTTTAAAAGAAGTTTTGCAAAGGCTTAAAGATGCTGGGTTAGGTAGTCTGCCTGGTGGTGGGGGTGAAATTCTGGCAGACCGAGTTCGAAAACTTCTTACCAAAAATAAGTGCCTGACTGAAGAATGGCTTGAAGTTCACAGGGTTTGGCATAATTTAGGAGGCAAATCAACCTGCACCATGATGTTTGGCCATGTTGAAACACTTGCAGAGCGCATCGAACACTTTGAAAAGTTAAGGCAGCTTCAAGATGAAACTGGGGGTTTCACTGCTTTCATCTGTTGGACATTTCAGCCTGAAAATACAGAGATGGTACACATATCGCCTACGGGTGGATTTG
>QWPF01000170.1 GCA_003671255.1 Planctomycetota bacterium
GATAACACAATAAAAAGGACACATGTATTTTCATAAAAGGGACTTAGTAATGACATTGGCTACAATTTAAAACGGCCACTAATATAAATGTAATTTTAAAGCAATCATTTACTAATGCAACAGTTCTGTCATATCGCCCAAACACTTAGTAAAACAAAAAAATCTCAAGCGCTAATCATGATTACCCGAACGGTTTGATTTTTGGGTGGCTGTTTGGGTGGCTGTTTTGACCACAAGAAACGCCTTTTCGGTACTTTTCTGACAGTATCGGTAAGGTGCTTGTACCCTCCAAAAGAGGGTTCCCCACACAAAAAAAGAATATGTTTCAATCTTAGCTTCAGAATAGTTCCTACCAAAAACATTAAAATAACAGGGGGATTATAGAGTTTTAACCAGAGGTGGTTTAAAGTGAGAAGTGTGTTGAGAGGAATAAAGAGGAAAAGAAAACAAGTGCCCCGAGTAGGGATCGAACCTACGACAAGCTGATTAAGAGTCAGCTGCTCTACCAACTGAGCTATCGGGGCTTATTCTGTTACTTCTTTCTTATCTCTTTACCCCCATGCTTGGCAAGTATTGAAAATAGGAAAGATATTACTTCTAAATGAAATAACAGAAATCACTTATGTACTATCGACAAAAGTAAGAAATTTCATTAACCCAATGATCGGGAATTAATCCGCGCCACCACTCGTTCGACCTAAAGCAATATCAAACTCGCTTAAAAGCGGAACCAACATAGCAGCTAAAGTGAAACCAAAAGCGCCCCCCAAAACTAAAAACGATAACACCGGATCCGCTGATTCCTGCGAGCCAGGCTTGGCTACCAATGCATTGGCAATGCCGTAAAAAACACTCAAAGGGCAAAGCCAAGACGCCAAAGTGAGTGCGGGAGATGGCCTGTCGCCATTGAGAACCCACCAAAGGCCGCCGATGCCTGCAGCTAAAAAGAAGATGAAGCTGGCCCATTGATATTCGAATTTCCCATTAATCAAAATCAAAGAGATCGTGATAAGTGTACCCGCGGTAAGAAAGAAAATAGTACCAAGGGTGTTTAAGATTGCGATCCTACTGTTTTGATTACGAAGTGCGACATGAACGCCAAGCACCATGGCAAAGAATTGCAGCACTGCAAAACCAGCAACAAGACAAAGGAAAGAAACCAGATTCATGGAAGGAGAAAGCTGAGGCTGGTTAGCAGGAGGAGTTGCAAGGAAACCATTCCATGCATAAAAAGCAGCGAGCAAGAATGGTGGAATAACATATTCTTTGGTGTTGTAAAGAATGCCCCCGAGTTTTCCAAAAATGAATTCCTGAGGGGTTAGATCTGTAACCAAAAGGAGATCTAGTGCACCTGTATCGCGTTCAGAAGTGATAGAAGTTGCAGCCTGAGCAGAAACCAAAAGAAGACTTAAAACCGTAACGGGAAGCAAGCCATAGGCTGCGAAGAATGCGGCTTTATCTTGGTCAAGAAAAATAGGCCTAAGCGCAGCAAAGCAAATCAGAACTAAGGCAAAAGCGTAAGCAAGTTTGATGAGTATAGGTTTTCTGCCATAGGCTCGGGTATAAATTTCACGCCAAAGAATGGGATTACCCTGAACACTGCGGGTAACACCGGGTGCAGCATGAGCGGAGGCCCGGTTAATTTCTTCGAGCCCGGCATCTTCGGGTGCTTCGCGTTGCATGAGGGGTTCGCCACTGGGGTTCCAATCGCGAAGTTTAAGCATGCCCCAAACATTTAAAGTCAGAGAAAAAAGGATCATGAAAAGGGCATAGGAGTAGGGTGCGCTTAAACCAGAATCGGAAGTTGAAAGGGGATCGAGTACGGTGCCAAGTGCAAGAAAAGGATCGAGTCGTTCTTGGATGAAGAACGATTGTTGTTGGTTGATACCAGGGATGAAGGCAACTGCGCGAACAAGTCCGAGGTAAAGGACGAGGATAAGGGTGGTAAGAGCGAGCGCTTGAAAAGTTTTCTCGCGCCAAAGGGCAACCAATCCTCCTAGAGCCCCGGAAACCAAGGAAGTTGCAGCAAGAATAACCAGAGCTTGGCCGACTTGAAAAGGAGCGATGCCTCCCAAAAGCAATAGTGATGCAAGAACAGGAGCAGAGCCAGCAAGCAAGAAGACAATAGGCAGAAGGCTGCCAAAGATTTTACCCAGAACGATTTCGTAATCACGCAAGTCGGTGATGAGAAGGAGAATGAAAGTTCTACGATCTTTTTCGAGAGAGACAGCACTAGCGGAAGAAAGCGCGCTAAAGAAAAGCAAGAAAGTCAGTTGCACAAGGCAAAGGATTTGGAATAGGAGAGGCCCAAGCCTAGCGGTTTCGCCAAGAGTTGCGGGCTTTTGCCAAAGGCCTGTAGAAAGCCAAGCGGTAACAGCAATGACCCACAAAATGCCTAGGTAGGCAACGCGTGTAGGAAAATGACTGGGCCTGCGGGGCAGGATGTACCATTCACGATCAAATATCGGACCAAGCACAAGCCACCCCCATCAAGGTTCAGTCATTTGCTGAAAAAAAACAGTAGCGTTACTTTGCTGCCCGATTTTTCTTGTAATAGTTTATCAAACCATTTGTGGAAGAATCATGGCTGGCAATAACCTTATCGCCCGAAAGTTCGGGAAGAATAGCTTTGGCAAGTTGCTTGCCAAGTTCAACGCCCCACTGATCAAAGCTATTAATGCCCCAGATAACGCCTTGGGTAAAGATCTTATGTTCGTACATAGCCACCAAGGAACCGAGGGTTCTGGGGGTAAGCTTTTGCAGGAAGAAAGAGTTGGTAGGTTTGTTGCCTTGAAACATTTTTTGTGGCACAAGCTTTTCAAGTTCTTCCTTTGAAAGCTTGGAATCGCCTAGCTCCTTCCGAACTTCTGCTTCATTCTTGCCTTTCATCAACGCTTCGGGTTGAGCAAAGAAGTTGGAAAGAAGAATTGGGTGATGTTCGCCAAGGGGATTGTGGGTTTCGATTGGAGCGATGAAATCGCAAGGAATCAATTTAGTCCCCTGATGAATGAGTTGGTAAAAAGCGTGTTGGCCATTGGTGCCGGGTTCACCCCAAATAACAGGGCCTGTGGACCAAGTACAAGCTTCGCCATCTTTAGTGACGCTTTTACCATCGGATTCCATATCGCCTTGTTGGAAATAGGCGCTGAAACGATGCATGTATTGATCGTAAGGAAGAATGGCGTGCGTTTGTGCACCAAAAAAGTTATTATACCAAACGCCTACTAGGCCCATGATGACAGGAATATTTTGTTCGAGCGGAGTGTTGAGGAAGTATTCATCAACGAGATGGCCACCCATAAGCAGTTCTTCGAAATTATCCATTCCGATAGAAAGAACGATGGAAAGGCCGATAGCAGACCAGAATGAATATCGCCCGCCGACCCAATCCCAGAACCCGAACATGTTTTTGGTATCAATCCCAAACTTCGAAACTTCAACCGAATTAGTTGAAAGAGCAACGAAGTGCTTTGCAACATGAGCAACATCCTTGGCGCTCTTCAAGAACCATTCCTTAGCGGAAAGTGCGTTGGTGATGGTTTCCTGAGTGGTGAAAGTTTTGGAAGCAACGATGAATAAAGTTGTTTCAGGGCAAAGGTTTTTAAGTGTTTCAGCGATGTGGGTACCATCAATATTAGAAACAAAATGAACATGGAGATCACGCTTTGAATAAGGCTTGAGGGCTTCAGTAACCATGACAGGGCCGAGGTCGGAACCACCAATACCGATATTAACAACATCGGTAATGGTTTTACCTGTGTAACCTTTCCAAGCACCAGAGCGAACAGCGTTGCTGAACTCTTTCATATGAGCAAGCACAGCATTTACTTCGGGCATGACATCTTTGCCATCAACCATGATTGGCCTGTTCGAGCGATTACGAAGGGCGATGTGCAAAACAGCACGATCTTCGGTGGTGTTGATTTTATCGCCATTGAACATTTGCTTGGCTACGCCATGAACATTGGCTTCTTTTGCTAGGTCAAAAAGAAGAGCCATGGTTTTTTCGGTAATACGATTTTTCGAATAGTCGAGAAGGATGGTTTGGAATTGTAGGTGAAACTTATCGAAGCGAGCAGGATCAGCAGCAAAGAGATCCCTCATTTGCACATTTTCCATTTCCTTCTTATGGTTTTCAAGAGCTTTCCAAGAGGCCAATTTAGTAGGGTTACTCATCGCATAATTCCTTATCTAGAAAAGATATTAGTCCAATAATCAAAAGCTATTATAAACATTTTGGGAAGTATCATTACTAGAAAAACAAAAAACATCAAAATTTCGCAAAGGCATACAGAGGGTCTAAGAACACTCAAACAAGAAAATTGTGTAGAGAATGGGCAATTTAGCAAAGAAGAAACAGATATTGGTTGAGTAATTCTCAATAATTATGCCAAAACAATTGATGTTTCAAAGATATCCGATGCAGAAAAGGCAAGGCAAAGGTCGATAAAGAGATGTGAGAGTTTTTAGTTTAAGAGCGAAAGAACATGTACGGATTTTTAGCCCTACTCCTTTTGATATCCAACCAAACCGGCACTGCAGCGGGAATAAATTCCGCAGTGCCTTTCACCGCCCGAATCATTCTGCCTAATGCGGAGGTTCGCTCCGGCCCTGGCAGCGATTCGAAACTTTATGGCACCAACAATCTAAAAGCGGGCGATGTTATAACCGTGGTGCAAGAGCGCCCCGATGGTTGGCTGGCGATCCGCCCGCCCGATGGTTCTTTTAGCTGGGTGCAAAGCAAGTACCTACAGCGAATAGTTGCGACCCAGCCAAATTATCTTGTACAAACAAACGATGGCAATAAAGTTCCAGTGTACATAGGCAGCGCAGTATTAAACACTAAGCCGACTCTTGAAAGTGCAAGATTAACAAGGGGGAGTCAGGTAAAATCTTTAGGTGCCGCGCAATCTGATGGTAAGGAAAACTGGATACCGATCGTGCCACCGGAAAATGAATTGCGCTATATACGATGCGAGGCCATAGGAAAACAAGCAGTGCAAGCCAATCCTACCCCCGCAGCGGTACCCTCAACGCCCCCGAATCCAGTAAGTTCAAATGCGATTGTAAATGCAAATTCGGCTGTGCCGAATTGTGATGCGAATCAACGCTGGAGCCAGGCGATAAGTGCTGAAACAGCAGGCCAATCGACTGAAGCGATAAGGTTGTATTCGCAAATCGGGCAGGATTTCGCTTGTAGCCAGCCGATGTTTGCGAGCCAAGCTTACGGCAGAGCAGTCTGGTTACGCGATTGCGCATCAAAAGGAAAAACAAATACGGTACAAGCATGTGCACCCGGGCAACCCAAGCTAACCAACAAAGCCTTGGTTCAAGCAGTATCGAATTCGCAAAACAATGCACCCACAGCGCCTATCGGATCTGCTCCCGTAGCAAACATGGTACCTCAATCGAACGGACCAAGCCCAACGCCAGTGAAATCAATCAACTCGGGTTCAGGTTCCGGAATGGGCCCTGGATTTCTTCGTAAAGCAGGCAGGCCTCAAAGTAATGAACCATCGTATTACATTGAATCACAACAAGGCAGACCGTTGATATACTTAGCGCCCGCACCGGGGCAGAACTTGGATCTGTTTATAAATCAACGGGTGGAAGTATCTGGGCCAACAACCTATCGCAGTGATATGCGTGCTTATGTAATGACTGTTTATCAAATCCAACCGAAGTAAAATCAGCAGGCTTTTTTGAAAGAAGAAGGAATCAAAGCAGGGGTTGCGTTGATACCCAAGACTTTTTCGTATGCGGAATAGGTATTCAACGCACATTGATGCCAAGAAAAACGGGCAGCCTTTTCAACTGCACCCTTTCGTAGGGCCCTATGTCATACATCATCCCATGCAATTTGCAAAAGGGCATCACGCCAAG
>QWPF01000171.1 GCA_003671255.1 Planctomycetota bacterium
AGTAATGCTCATGATTTTTTTCATGATTGCCAATGGCGGGGAAGACGGGGACCCTACAAAGAAGATCGATGGAGGGTTTGAAGAGTTCGTTAACCCATTCGTTTTTATCTGGGCCATTATCGACGACATCGCCAACATGCATAAGAAAATGCGGCCTTCGCTCCCAAATAAGCTTCATGACTTTGCCAGTCATTTTTGGATTTTTCTGGGTGTCGCCTATAACGCAAAAAGAAAAAGGGTCATCATCAACAACTGCAGTTTGAAAAGTAAGCACGCCTGAAAGTGCAATTCCACCTGCATCAGATTTGCTTTCGACTTGATAAAAGTATTTGGTAGCAGGTTCGAGTTTTTCTAGAAGTACCTCATGAATAAGAGAAGTTCCCTCTTTTGTTGCAAACATTTCTAACGGGAGCTTGGTGCCAAACTTTACTGTTGAAGATGCAGGAGCAGAAGTTTCCCACATGATGGTTATGGAGCTTTTTGTTGGGAATTGCAAATAAGGTGCAATTACAAAACCAGTGGGAAGAGGGATTGGAGCAAGGCTTGCAAGGGCAGCATCTTTTTCGAAAAGGGCTGCAATTTGATCTGCTGATAATGCAGATTGATAGAGGTTGATCTCTTTGATCGCACCAACTAAACCAAAATCTTCATCATCATCGCGGTATCTTCCAATGATGAAAGGCGCTGCAGATGCGTAGTTAATCGATTTGGATTGCTCCTTGGATTCGCCTTCGAGTTTGCCATTGATGAAGATACGCATGGAAGCACCATCGTAGGAAGTAGCTAGGTGGTACCATTTTCCTTTTTGATAACTGGACTTGGAACGAAGGGTGGTGATTTTCCCATCGCCATCATCTGCACCGTTTGAACTTAGAGTGAAGGTGAATTTGTCGTTATCGTAGCCAAGGAGCCAACCTTTTTCGAAATTGCCATTGTCTTGGATGCAGCCAAGGATGCCTCCGTTGGTGGTGCCTTCATCGATTCGAATCCAAGAAGAGAGGGAAAATTTTTCATGAGGCATTCCTGGTTCTGCGCCTGTTGCGTTCTCTTTGAGAAGAAACCCATCGGTGCCATGGAACTCATAAAAGCTATGTGCATCAATTTGCTTAAAGGAGGGAACACCAATGGTTTTTCCAGAGAATCTACCTGCTTTATCAGAGATTCGTTGGCTGGAAACACCCTTGGCATCGAAGATCCAAGAGTTGGAAGGTTTGGGAACGGCTCCTTGCGCAGAGAGGAATTCGAAACCGGAGAGGAAGGTTACGAGGCCGATGAGTGCGAAGGATGAGAAAATTATCACACGGTTGCGCAAGTTCTTGTTCATAGTAAACCACCATGAGAGTTCGATTAAATAGCTATGACAAAGAGTATACCTTTTAGATGGGAGCAGGGATATCTCTGCGCTCGAATATCCGCCAAGATATTAGATAACCCAAGGTTCCAACGCCATATAGTACGAGAAGGCATGGGAGTTGAAATAAAGTTTCGCCATGGTTCCACTCCGAGAAATTGACACTCCATCCTCTGCCCAGAATCATTTGCTGAGGCTGATAGTAATAAAAGATGGTAAGCGGGCGTAGGGGCATGAGTGGTTCCCATACTTGTGAAATAACATTAATGAGGAACATGATAAGAATAAGAAAAACGGCATAGCCCAAGACGCGGAACCTGAATCTACCGGTAGCGGAAATAGCCATGGTGATACCTGTGATAGCGAAAATCAAACCGCCAGTGGCGAGTAAGCCTTTGCCAAGAAGTTCTGGATGCAAGGCGAGTCGCCCTTCGCCGGGAGGCATTTTTGTCGGAGAAGGAGCAGCTAAAGTGGGATCTTTTATTTTTACTTTGAGGCCTGCGATACCAAACTCGATATCCATCTTCTGCATCTTGGGGAGGTTATCGTATTCTGAGAGAGTGAGAGGGTTTACAAGCCAGTAGCCAACATAAGAACCAAACCACATACTTAAACAAATAAGTGGAATGGTGATGATATCAACAACGAGGTGGGCAAGAATTAAAGTGCCCCTGCCTATGGGTTGAGAAAGAAGAAGTTCCATGGTGCCGCGGTCAATTTCGCCTGCGAGAGCACCCGCAGCTCGTCCTACCGCCCAGATGCAAATGATGGTTTGAACTAGGGGATGAACATAGGCGATGGTGAACATATCCATTGCGTTATTAAGATCGATGGTTTCGCCCCCGATGATCGATCGGATAAGTTTACCCGGGCCATCGAAGACAACTTTCTCAACCTGCTTGACATCGATACCGGAGTACCCTGCCATGCCGTAAAAGAAAGGCGCAAGTTGTGCGATGATGCGTTCCATGATTTTGGTCCAGAAGATCTGGAACAAGCAAAGGAGAGAGGCGGTGACGAACAAGGTCAGCCTGAGATCGCGAAGAAGTTTAAGAACAAGAGTAAGAATCACGCGCCTTCTCCGTGGATTTTTCGATAAATACTGTCAAGGCCCAAAGGTTCGATACTAAGCTCTAAGAGATCGAGCTTGCCTATCCAACCCATGAGGGGTTCGAGTGCGCCATTATGTTCAAGATGCAAAAGCGTTTCTTCCTTGCGAACTAAAAGCAACCCCGTTAAATCGGGAATGGTGGTATCGCGGGCCAACCGTAAACGAATGCGCCTGCCAGATGCTAGGTCGCTCATCGATTGCTGATGGACTAACTCGCCTTTGCGTAAAACGCCTATGCGATCGCAAACGGTTTCAACTTCACTAAGAACATGCGAAGAAAAGAAGACCGCCTGCCCCCGCTTTTTTGCAGCTTTAACTTCGTCTAAGAGCGCAGTGCGCATCGTCGGGTCAAGCGTATTCGTAGGTTCATCCATGATGATGAGTTCTGCATAGGCATCAAGCACCAAAAGCAGTGCGACTTTGCGCTTCATACCGCTTGACATATTTGCCATGGGGGTATCGATGTCGATATCAAAAATGCGGGCCATTTTGTTTAGGTCTGGGCGAACGGGCCTGTTGCGTAAGCCGCTAAGGAAGTTAACCAATTGCCTACCGGACATGTTTTCGTAGAGTCGTAGTTCGCCTGGGAGGTATGCGATTTTTTTTCTGGCTGCAACGCCATCAGTCCAGCAATCGTGGTTAGCGATTAGGGCTTTGCCCGAGGAGGGTTGAAGAAAGCCCATGATAAGGCGAAGTGCGGTCGATTTACCCGCTCCATTGGGGCCCAATAGGCCATAGACCTCGCCTGGTGCAATGTGCATATTAAGGGATCGTAGCGCATAAAAATCGCCATAGCATTTGGAAAGATCCTGAGTTTGAAGAAGCATTGAGCACCGTAATTAGCAGATAATTCTTATTAGCTTAGCTATTCTACCAACCATTAATAGCATGGTTGGGATTATTTCGTTTCCAAAGGCAAAAATAATCTTAACTCTTATATTTAAGCTTTTTATAACCGTTGGCAATGCTATCATGGATTAAATTCAAGTGCTTGTAGAATGACTTGTAATCCCCAGAAAGCATGTGGTTTTATGGCGCCAGCTAGTAAGGTGACCCTTAGGCAATCTGCAACATGCCCAAATTGCATGGGGAAATTCGCCCCCGAAGATGTGTTGTGGGTTTCAAGCCATCAAAGCTTGGCAGGGGATAGACGACTTCGCAGAGAAGATGCCTTGATGCGTTTTCTTCCTTCCCGATTTAGTCCCGAAGGCTTTGCGATTGATCCCAAAGGTGTGGTTTGCAAAAAGCTCGCCTGCCCTAATTGTCACCTCGAAATACCCAGAGAAGTTCTTGAAAGTAGAATCAAGTTTTTCTCAATCATCGGTACGCCAGGTAGTGGTAAATCATTTCTCTTAGCATGCATGACGCATGAACTTCGAAGAGTGATGCAGGATAAATTCTTACTCAGGTTTTTCGATCCTGATCCCACTTTCAACAACGCCCTCATTCAATATGAAAATAATATATTCCATAATCCCGCACCCGATAAACAATGCACCCCCGATGATTTGATCAGGCGTACTCAGGAATTGGACGATAGTCTTTTTAATGAAGTCCTGATCAGTGATCAGGCAGTCAATCTTGCCAAACCCTTTATCTTTCAAATTGAACCGGGCAATGGGCATCCCCGTGTCAACAATAATGAACATCGATTGATTTCCCTTTATGATAACTCAGGCGAATCTTTCAAAACAGGCAAAGATACTTCTGAAAATCAGGTGACGATCCATCTTCGTGAAGCGGATGCACTCTTCTATTTATTTGACCCGACCCAAAATATTAGAATCCGAAAAGAAGCTGAGAGGGTGCAACAGCAATCGATGAATAGTTATAAAAACATCGATGATAGACAGGAAACCATTCTTTCGGAAGCACTAACTAGGATTTGGCGCCATCGGGGGTTAAGTGCTTCTAACAAGTACGATTGCCCATTGATTGTTATTTTGACCAAGTGGGATTCGTGGTGCCATCTGGTTCCTGATGTTTCGATGGCAGATCCCTTTATTAGCCAACCAGGAAAAGGTGGGCAACATTTATTATCGATCCCTGCGATAAAGCAAGCTTCGAAAGAGATGAAAAAGTTTCTTGAGAATTATGCGCCCAATATTGTGAACGCTTGCGAGAACTTTGCCCAGGATGTCATTTACATTCCGGTGAGTTCGTTTGGTAGCAGACCAACTTTAGGACCGGAAAACAAAGCCATGATCAAGCCTAGCGAAATCAGGCCGATCTGGGCTTCGGTGCCCATGCTTTACGCCTTGGCGAAAACAGTTAAAGACATTTTACCTCTCTGGTTAAAAAGTCCAGATGATGCAACCCGTGCCCCTAAAAATAATAGGCAATAAGGTTTAAGCATGCCCAGAGAACTTATTTACACTGCAGCAGATGAAGGCATTGATGGTTTGCGTGGTTGCCTATGCTATGCAGGCGCTTCCACTGATGCGCTTTCTAATAAGCTTTTGTTGCAGAATCTTTTGGCAATCAATAATTACCAAGAACTTTACAAGGCTGGAAACCCTAGGGCGCATAACAATCCCATTGGTTTTTCGCATTATCGGTTTAATGCAGGGGTTCGCGATTGTTCAGTGATTTCCCGTATTGGCCCTGCCCCCCTTTACGCCAATCGAACTAACTTTATTGCACACCATGTAATTTTAGATGACATGGATAAAGCCAAGGCGGGCCCTGCATGGGCGATTAAAAACTTTAAATTTCGAGATCAATGGTCGCCCCAGATTGGCAGGTTTAATGCCCAACGCATTGCAATTGGTTCTTTAGATCCTCAAGTTTGTAATTATTGGAAAAGTATCGTAGGCGATGCGGGTTGGGCAGGCTGGCTAGCAGAACGAGCCCAATCAGGTAAGCCCATAACAGTACTTTATCCCACGGGTTATGATCCCCTGGCTCTAATACAAGAAGCGATTGCTTTACTTCCCGAATACCAGCGCTGGAATATCACTTTCAGTACTTATTACACTCTCGGGGGGAGAGGCCCCAATTGTACATTGCGCTTTATTCCACTTGAAGCAGATAACCTTGCTGCGCCTTTTTCTGACAAAACTTTTCACGATGGTGTGCTTAACCTTGCAAGAGGATTAGGCAACGCACCTGCTGGGGCATTAGTAAACTTGGCGCGTGGCGAAAAGCCAAAAGATAAACCAATACTACCTGGATTGGGTGTACCATCAGGATCCTCTTTTATACCGAGTTTCGACCCGATTAAATCTGACATACCAGGGTTGATGTCTAGTAAAGATTCGCTCCGTAGTAAATCAGAATTATTTATCGATCCACAAACCAACTTTGAAAGTTTCGACAATTTAAAACCCTCTGGGCCAGATAACACTTGGAAAACAATAAAGTTCGTGGCTGGAATCTTGGGCTTATTGTTTCTGCTCGTTTTGCCTTCCCTTT
>QWPF01000172.1 GCA_003671255.1 Planctomycetota bacterium
AATCTGGCGGGTTTCTTTTTACGCCCGGGTTATGGTGCACCCGGAGACAAAATTCGATTAGACAAACTCTGGAAAGAATTAATCGCTCCGCCACGCGATGACCGTTCCAAATCTTCGATCATGCCCAGATTTGTCGAATCCGGGGCAGAGTTTTGGATTCTTTGGCGCAGGGTTTCTGGCGGACTTTCCTCCAATCAACAGCAATCCCTATTCGATAGAATTCGCAATATCTTGCTACCTATTCCCAATAAGCCGGTTGCTAAGCCATTGCAGAATGAATTGGTGGAGATGTGGCGTGCAGCAGCTTCCTTTGAAAGGCTGGATCTTAAAACAAAAGAAAACATGGGCAATGCGTTGATTCGATCGCTTAAGAAAACACCCTTACCGCCTTATTTATTTTGGTCGCTTACCCGACTTGCATCACGGGCACTTATTTATGGGCCACTAAATTCGATTTTGCATCCCGATATTGTTTCGCAGTGGGTTACCAGATTATTAGAATTCCAACCTTCCCATGTTTCTGAAGAAACGACTTGGGCTTTTTGCCTGTCGCAAATGGGAAGGATCACTGGGCAGCGGGCTCTCGACCTCGATCAAGATTTACGCGATAGCATTCTGACAAAAATCAGGGATAAGAAAATCCCTGCAGAGTGGATCAAATGCCTAGAAGAATTCGTGCCTCTCGCAAAAGAAAGCCAATCCAACCTTCTAGGCGATTCGTTACCCGTAGGATTACGACTTTACAAATAGATGCAAGCAAAGCACTTACCCTATTTGTTAGGCTCACACAAAATCTTTGCCTGTCAGAATCTTGAATGCTTCAAGATACCTAAGACGGGTTTGCACGATAGTTGCTTGGGGCATCGCTGGAGGCGGGCTGTTTTTATCCCAAGATGTAGTTTCGAGCCAATCGCGAATATATTGTTTATCGAATGAAGGCGGACTAATTCCGGTGGCATAAGATTTCTCATCCCAGAACCGCGAACTATCAGGTGTAAGGGCCTCATCGATCAAAATGATTTCCCCTGACTTTAACTTCCCCCATTCAAACTTGGTATCTGCAAGAATTATGCCCTTTTCATGAGAATATGCTGCAGCTCGTGAATAAATATCAATGCTTCGATCTCGTAAAACATTAGCAGTTTCAGCACCGACCTCTTTGACCATTTGTTCAAATGAAATATTTTCATCATGCCCTGTTTCAGCCTTTGTTGCTGGCGTGAAAATAGGCCCAGGCAATTTTGAACTTTGCTTTAAACCTGCGGGCAGTTTGATTCCACACACAGTTGAAGATAACTGGTATTCCTTCCAACCTGAGCCAGCAAGCCAACCACGAACGACACACTCGATCGGCACAACATCTGTTTTTTTTACAAGAATAGTCCGACCTTCAAGGATTGATTTCTGACTTGCAAAGGCAGGCCCCATTTCATTTAAATCGGTACTGATAAGATGGTTTTCAACCTTGAGTAAATTCATCCAGAACAAAGTTAGCTGCGTCAGGATTTTCCCTTTGTCAGGAACACCATCTGCAAGAACCCAGTCGAATGCGCTTATTCTATCTGTGGTTACGATAACAAGCTTATCGCCCAGATCGTAAACATCGCGTACTTTCCCCCTTCGGCAAGGGAATCCTACGATTTCAGTTTTAGTAATCGCCAAGGGCAAGCTCATGAACAACACCTTTTCTTTTGCAGTTTTAACAGAATTTTCTGCTGCTACTCCTACCTTGATAGAGGATACTAGACAATTGCTTATTGGACATAGTTTTTTATTTATTATGTGGATCTAATGATGGTGATCTTTAGCAGCAACACCGTTCGCATTGAAAAAGACCAAGATGGAACCATCATGATTGTGTTGGATGTAAAAGGAGAATCCGCAAATAAAGTTAATCTTTCCCTTCTTCGCGATTTGGATGCGGGCTTGGATAAACTCGACGAAATCCCCTCTATTCCAATCATAACTTTGCGCAGTGGCAAGACTTCCGGTTTTGCATTCGGCCCAGATTTGCATGAATGGCAACAATTGCAGGCAAATGGAGATATTGCTCGCTGGCAGGAAGAAGGCATGCGGGTTTATAAAAAACTCCGGGATCTTAAAGCGCCTACCATTGCGGCTATCAGCGGGCCTTGTTTGGGGGCAGGATTAGAACTTGCTTTGGCTTGTGATTACAGGCTGATTTTTGATCGGCCCAACACACTATTTGCATTCCCTGAGGTTGAGCTTGGCGCTTGCCCTGCGTTTGGTTCCATTTATTCTCTGGCCAAGATTATTGGGTTTGAGAAGGCCACGAAACTTGTGGTTTTTGGTGCCCGATGGAAAGGCAGAGAGATTTTCCTTAATCGGCTTGCAGATGGTATTGCTCAAACAGAACAACAGCTCCGATCTGAATTTACCAGGTTAATGGGTATTGCTTTGAATGAGGGGAAAAAGAATCACTGCACTTCGGCACCTTTTTCCCTTCGTGCGATGTTATTTGAAAAGAATTTTGCAGGCAGAGCCATCTTGAATAGGGCGTTCAACAGAATTATTGATAAAAACACACCCGAAGAAATTCAAGCTCCCCGACAAACACTTAATTTGGTTTCTAATTTGGTCACCCTCAAAAGCTCTGCTATTGCTGAACAAAAAATCGCTGAGCTTAGCCAACGATTACTTCCCTCATCTACCTGCAAAAACTTGGTGAAGTTTGCACTCGAAGACCTTTTTCGCATTCCGACTGCCCCGGTGGAAACCCCTGGCCCCAACCGGGTCGCCCTGATCGGCGAAGGCAAAACCGTTGCAGAATGGGCATTTCTTCATGCTTCCCGGGGCATTCCCGTTTCCATTCAAGGAAAAACACCTGAAGGTTTGGGGAAGACTCTGATGGCATTAAACCGCCTCATGCATGAAACCATTAGGAAAGGTATCTGGAATGCTGCAGAGGTTGAAAAACGACTTGGTTTGATCGAGGGTAGCACCAACGCCCCTTTTAAGGAAAAGCCCGATATTGCTCTTCTAACTGCATATAGTTTTTTCAGCGCAACAGATGTCGATCAATTTAAAAAAAATTATCCCGACTGCATGGTTATGAAAGCAGATGAATCAAATATCTGGCAAGGTGAAAGCGGATGCTTGTTTCAGCAGTATCCGTTGGGAAGATTTCCTTGCTGTGAATTAATTATTCCAGAGACCAGTTCACTCATTAAGAGAGATTTTTTATTGGCATGGGTTTCGCGCCTGGGTAAAACCACGGTTACAATCAGCAACACAAAATCCAGCATTGCAACTAAAGTTTTGTTATCGGGCTTACGGGAAAATCTCGAATTACTTGGCGAAGGAGTTTCATTAGAAAAGATCGAAACCTCGCTAAGAAAGTGGGGATTCCAATTTGGCCCATTATTCTGGGCTGATTGGATTGGTTTAGATGTGATCACTAAACTTTTAGCCTTCCATTTTCCTTCTGAAACTGAAACCCCCGAACTTTTTTCCCAAATGCGAACCCGATTATGGTTGGGTATTGAAGAAGGGAAAGGTTGGTTTATCCACCACAAAAACTCTTGGTGGGCCAACCTACTTGCGCAGAACCTTGCCAAACATCATTTAAAACGCAATGTCGACCCTGTGAGCAATTCCATGGGTAAAGTAAATCAGGTGCGTGAGGGGCGCGAACGCATCTTGTTTACTATGCTTATTGCATTTACAAATATTAGGGCGGGCAATGTTTTTAAAACAGAAGCAGATTTAAATTTCTTGGCGGTAAGAGCAATGGGATGGCCCGCGCATTCAGGTGGGCCTGGCCCTTGGATCAGGCTTAAAGGCCAAGCCTATTGGGACGCCCTTTCCGCTAATTATGTCTCCCGCTTTGGCCCTCGGTTTGAATTACCAGAATCTTGGAATCTATGGTTCAATTGATCATCATAAATACAATTGTGAAAACAACACTTGACCTCGACCCTTTTAGAAACGATAAAAGCGGAACGATTATTAGATAATCTTATGTTTGTTTTGAAACTCTCAGGAAAGGCAATGCAATGGCAAGTAAACCAGAAACCAGGCTTCAGGAACTTCATATCCAGCTTCCCCCCGCACCCAAGCCTGTCGCTAAATACAAAATTGCTGTCCAAGTTGGTAACATGCTTTATGTTTCAGGCCATGGCCCTGCTAAAGTTCACGAATCCACACCTCTTACAGGCAGAATTGGAGAAAATCTCACCTTGGAACAAGGCAAAGAAGCTGCCAAGGCTGTCGCTATCAATGTCCTTGCAACTGTCAAAGAAACCATTGGTTCTTTAGATAAGGTCAAACGGATTGTAAAAACTCTTGGCTGGGTCAATTGCACCGTTGATTTCAAAGATCAGCCCAAAGTTATCAATGGGTTTTCAGAATTGATGGCTGAGATTTTTGGAGAAGACAACGGTGTAGGCGCACGAAGTGCTGTTTCCGCACACACCCTTCCCGGTGGTATTCCCGTTGAAATCGAATGTATCTTTGAATTACTATAACATTTATTCCTTTTGAAAGAGGCTCAATACCATGGCTAAATCAACCGCCAAGAAGAAAATCATCAAAGCTTCTGATAGCAAAATTCGAAATGCAATTGAAGCAGGCGATGGCATCTTACGGCTGGCGCCAACTTGGGTTCCACGCAGTTTCCTTATGCCAGGCCGAAGAATCAAACTTGCACCACAAGATCTTTATGCCTACGGTGCCCATCGAGGCGGCATTGATGAAAGATGGTTTGCTTCCACCACTCCTGCTGCCAACGAAAATCGTGAAATTGACGAAGGCTATAGTTATGTTGTGGTGAATGGCGAACGATCCTTCTTGCTCAAGGATGCGGTAGATGTAGAAGGGCAAAAGTTGGTAGGCGCAGCAATCTGGAAGAAATACCAAAAGTGGCCTGTTTATAGCAAGTTTTTTGACAACATGGGCCCTATCCCCCACCACATGCACCAGAGTAAAAATCAAGCTGCAAAGGTTGGTCAAGAAGGCAAACCTGAATCCTATTATTTCCCACCCCAGCTTAATTCCGTGGGCAACAATTTCCCCTACACTTTCTTTGGCTTGGAACCCGGTACCACCAAGGAAGACCTTCGCAAGTGCCTCGAGCGCTGGAACGAAGGGGATAACGGAATTCTTAACTTCAGCAAAGCCTACAAACTGCAACCCGGCACTGGCTGGTTAGTTCCGCCATGCGTTCTTCATGCGCCCGGTTCATTAGTCACCTATGAACCACAATGGGGCTCTGATGTTTTCGCAATGTATCAAAGCATGGTCGAAGGTCGCGCTGTTCCATGGCATCTTCTTACCAAAGACATGCCTAAGGAAAAGCATCACGATCTCGATTTCATCATCAACCAACTTGATTGGGAAGGTAATATTAATCCAAACTTTAAAGATAGCCATTATCTTGAACCAATCGCTGTGGCTGACACTGAATCTGAAGGCTATGTCGATCGCTGGGTAGTTTACGGCAAATTCGATGGCGAAGAGCTTTTCTCTGCCAAGGAACTAACCATCAACCCAGGCGTAAAAGTTACGATCAAGGATCGCGGCGCATACGGCCTTATCACGGTTCAAGGTACAGGTAAAATCGGCAAGCATGCTCTCCAAACCCCTGCAATGATAAGGTTTGGCGAACTGACCGATGACGAGGTATTTGTTAGCCACGAAGCAGCGGTGCAAGGTGTGACCTTCGAAAACACAGGCCTCGAGCCTTTGGTTTCCTTGCGTTATTTTGGTCCTCACACCAACATTGATGCGCCCGCTATTGGCGACTACAGAAAGAAAAAACGTTAATCAAGACCCCATTTAAATGGATAATCTT
>QWPF01000173.1 GCA_003671255.1 Planctomycetota bacterium
TTGAATAATCAGTTTTGGAGGAGAAGGAAATGCCGGGGAGGTTTGTGCCGCCCAAGGATTGGGAAGCGGAGTTTTTAATAGTGTCGTTATCGATAAGGTTTAGGCTGATGGAGCCGGTGCCTGTGATGCCTGAAATCGTGACGGTGTAGGTGGAACCGGAGCCTGAAACTGAAATCGAGGTGGAGGTAACGCCTCCGGATGCGGTGGAGTTGAAGTCGGAAGAATCAACACCTGTAACTGATTCGCTGAAGGAAACAGTGTAAGCGGCGGAGGTGGAAGCGGAAGTTCCTGCGCTGCGTAATATTGATAAAACAGTTGGATTTGCAGGGGTAATGCGCTCTTCGAGGCCTTCTAGGGAAGGAAACCTGAAAGTGAGGGGAAGCTTTTTCTCATACACTTTTTTGTGGTGCAATAAATTGAACATGGGCTGTGGAAACAGCCTGAGCCATCGGTTCCATGAGATCATTGGGCGCATTCCATGTGGGCAAAATGGAAACTAACCTTATGGTTAACACTTTAAAGATTGTAGTAGTATAGATATCAATGTAAATATAAAAATACGCTATTTTTTAAAATAGTTTTTGTTGCGGTTGAATGGCGGTTGCTAAGTAAGAAATCAAGCCTTTATGGCAAGGAATGGTTCGCCTTCGTTGAGGGTGGGGCGCTCGGGCCGACCCTTGTATTTGTAAACAAGGCCCATGTTATCGAGGCCCATAAGGTGAAGGATGGTTGCGTGAAGGTCGTGGACATGGAGTTTGTTTTCGATGGCACGAAGGCCGAGTTCATCCGTGGCGCCAATGGTTTGGCCGCCTTTGACGCCTCCGCCCGCCATCCACATGGTGAAGCCCGTGGGGTTGTGATCTCTGCCATCGCCTTTTTCGCTCATGGGAGTCCTGCCGAATTCGCCGCCCCATACTACTAAGGTGCTATCTAGAAGCCCCCGTCGTTTAAGATCGATAAGAAGTGCAGCGACGGGTTGATCCATGCCTTTGCAAAGCGACTTATGGTTTTCCTCAAGCTTGCTATGGGCATCCCATTTGCTACCTGCGCCATGGTAAATTTGGACAAAGCGAACGCCTCGTTCGACTAGCCTTCTGGAGAGCAGGCAAAGCTTGGCCATGTTAGCGGTTTCTTTTTGATCGAAACCGTAGAGGGTTTTTGTTGCTGCGGATTCTAGAGAAATATCAACAGCCTCAGGGGCTCTTGCTTGCATGCGGAAAGCGAGTTCGTAGCTGTTTAGGCGGGCATCCAATTCGGATTGTTCAGGGTGGTTGGCTGCATACTTTTGGTTGATCAATTTGAGCAGGTCTAATTTGCCTCGTTGTTGGTTTTCAGAAACGCCTTCAGGAGTATTGAGGTTGGGGATGGATTCAATACCCCCTTGGATTCGAATGCCTTGATACACTGCGGGCATGAAACCAGCGCTCCAATTTCTGGGGCCGTTCACTACCTGACCTTGGTTGTCTTGAAGAACTACAAAAGCAGGCAGGTTTTGGTTTTCAGTTCCTAGTCCATAAGTTGCCCAAGAGCCCAGCGATGGCCTGCCACCGATAATCGAGCCAGTATTCATTTGGCAAACACCTGCAGAGTGGTTGATACCATCTGCGACACATGAGCGAATAACAGCGATATCATCAAGCATATTTGCGGTATGAGGGATAAGTTCGGAAGCCCAAGTGCCCGCTTTGCCATGCTGTTTCCAAACTCTTGGACAGCCTAAAAGTGGCGACCTACTTTCGCCCATGGAAGTGATGACATTACCAAAGCTATCGGGGAGGGGTTTACCAGCAAGTTTGTTGAGCAAGGGTTTGGGATCGAATAAATCCATCTGGCTGGGGCCACCTTCCATGAAAAGGAAGATGACGGATTTAGCCTTGGCGAAATGGTGGGGTACTTTGGAAGAGAGGGGGTTTGAAATGACAGTATCATTAGCAGAAGAGTTTTCTGCCAAGAGGGAGTTGAGGGCAAGGGCACCAAAGCCAGAACCTGCTTGAGCAAGCCATTGCCTTCTTGATGCAGGAGAGTATCTGGCATTTGAAAAGTTTTGGTAAAGCATATACATCGGGCCTTCTAAATTGATTCGGTTTTAAATGGATTATTCCACATAAAGAAATTCGCTCGAGTTCAAAAGCACCTGGCAAAGATCGATCCAAGCGTTGTTCTGGGCATCGGATTTATTAGTAACAGTTTTTCCTGATATTTGAATGTGAAGGCTGTTTTCAGAAGCATCTCTGAAGACATCGGGCTTCGATTCAAACTGCCAATAGCCAACGGTTTGTTTCCCTAATCCTTCGCGGGTGAACAAGAGTTGTTCAATCCCCAGAGCTGCGTTTGAAAGCCTGATATCATCGATCAGACCATCGAAATTGCCATTGTTGTTTGCATAAACCGAGCCAATAGTCATAGGCGAAGTATTGCTGAATTCACCTAGGATTGAATGTTCAATTTTGGAAACGAGCAAAGGTTCATCATCGTTGGAGAGGTCTTTAAGGAAAAAGGTGGCGAGCCCTTTGGCGGTTTTTGTTGCAGGGGTAAAGGCGCATCCGATGTAATAAGGTTTATTGAGAGTGATATGCTGATCAGAGAAAATTGCTTCTTCTCCTATTTCGCCATTCATCTTTTTTCCAACGACTTGAAGCACCAGGGTTTGGGGTTTTCTGCGAGATTGCTTGCCAGTAATACCCAGCGACCAGCCAGTCTTTTTGATGTCGGAGGTACGGTTGGCAACTAAAGTCCGAACAGCGCCTGTTTCCGCAACGGATTTTGGGAGAGCGAATGTTTCGATGGTGAAAGATGAAGAAGGGAAAAGTTCTGAATGTGGCACCGTAAGAGATAGAGAGGAAGTTAAAGATATTTCAGCAGCCTGCCCATCGCGGAAGGGGATCTTTCCAGATGCAAAAGCTGCAGAAGGAGAGGAGATTTTTTTGGGGTCGATGCGCTTAGCTTGCAATTCGAGAAACGAGGTTGAGGTGTTGGTTTCTTCAGGGTTAGGTGACCTTGCAAAAGCGAGCTTGTAAGCCAGATCGATTCGTTTTTTAGGATCGGGCTCTTCTTTGTTAAGCCTTTCCGCAAATGCCCGTGCGCGAGCAATCATAAGGGGGCTATTGATGAGCAATAAAGATTGAACGGGGGTGGTTGTGATCTGTCTGCTGGATGCGCTGCTGAACCAATAGGGGGCATCGAAAACATCGAGCAAAGGGTCGCGGTTGTTGCGGATAATTTTGGTGTAGATGGATCTACGGGCATCAGCACTTGAAGCACCGGGGCCCCCTGACTGCAACTTGATTTCGCCCGTGGTTGCATAAATTGCATCGCGTATTTGCTCTGCATCCAGCCTTTTAATCGTGCCGTGCCAAAGATACTTGTTTTCTGGGTCGATCACCCTGTTGGCTTCTAACTCGGGATGATTTGAGCTTTGACGATAGGTTGCAGAAGTAACAATCAGGCGGTGAAGTTTCTTGATGCTGAAATTGTTTTCTGTGAAATAGGATGAAAGCCAATCGAGTAATTCTGGGTGCGAAGGAGGATCACCGAGCTTACCAAAATCGCTGGCATTGGAAGCAAGGCCTTTGCCGAAATGTTGCTGCCAAATCCTGTTCACCATAACTCTTGAGGTGAGCGGGTTGTTTTTGTCAGCAATCCAATTAGCAAGGGCGGATCTTCTGCCCGAGCTTTTCAAACCATTAGCGGGGGGATTGATAAGTGCCGGTTTATCATCAAGGATGGTCAAGAACCCCGGTTCAATATTGGTGTTTCCCTTTTTCGGAATGGTTATTTCTGCTGCAATAGGGCCAACATCCTTCACTACCAATGGCCTTGGAAGTGGTGTGGGCTTGAGATTGTCGAATGCAGATAGCTGTTTCTTTAGTGCGAGATATTTTTCTTTTTCGTCTTTCTTGATGTGGGTTTCGATGCGTTGGAATTCATAGAGTGCCTGCCTGTAAGAAAGTTCAGCAAGTTGATGCTCGAAAGTAGTTCGCTCAGAAGGTTTCTTGCGCATCATGGCTTGGATATCTAAGGGGAATCTGGTGATCGCACCTTCCTCAGCCTTTTTGATGGAAGGCTTTTCAATAGCTTCGATTTCTTTGCGCAGCGCCAAGGTTTTGTCTTCCCATGCCTTTAACTTAGTTTGATAAGCAGCTTTTTCTTCCCTCGTTCCTACATCAATGTCCTCTAAAGGTAGAACGCCACTAAAGAACGCACGCAATCTGAAATAATCCTTCTGTAAAATAGGATCAAATTTGTGATCATGGCATCTTGCGCATTGCAAACCCATACCCATGAACACATCGCTTGTGGTGTCTGTCAGATCATCAAGAATGATGTTCCACTGGGTGCGCACATCGCGCTGGTTGTATTCGTAAATCCAATGGCGGAGGTAGCCAGTTGCAATAAGGGCATCTGGGTTATCCGGAAAAAGTTCATCGCCCGCAATTTGTTCTTTGATGAAAAGATCGTAGGGTTTATCTGCGTTGAAACTTTTCACAACATAGTCGCGGTATAGCCAGGCTTGAGGGCGATATTCGTCAAGTCGATAACCATCGCTTTCAGCATAGCGCACAAGATCCAGCCAGAACCTTGCGGATCTTTCACCGTACTGTTGGGAATTCAAAAGATGATCAACCATGGAATCGTAGGCGTTTGGAGATTGGTCGTTAACGAAACGATCAACCTCAGCAGGGGTGGGGGGTAAACCGATGAGATCGAAATAAAGCCTACGGACAAGAATGCGTTTTTCTGCCTCGGGTGCTGGGGTTAGTTTGTTTTGGGAATGTTTTTCAAAGATGAAATGATCGATGCCGTTTTTAGACCAAGTGCCACCCGTGGTTGGAACAGTTTTTTTACTCACCGGTTGGAAGGCCCACCACTTGCGATCTTCGTCCGTGATTTTTCCTGGTATCCGTTTAGCAGAGTTATCTGGGTTTGCAGGCCAGAAGGCGCCTTTCTTGATCCATGCAGTTAGGTCGATGATTTCTTGATCCGACAACTTGCCCTTGGGAGGCATTTTTAAATCTGGGTTTGTATGACTGATAGCTTCAACTAATTTGCTTTTTTCAGGCTTCCCAACAATGATGGCAGAACCGGAGTCGCCACCTTCTAACATCCCCGCAAGGGAATCAAGAACCAAGCCACCTTTGTTCTTTTTGGATTCATGGCTATGGCAGGAGAAACATTTTTGCAAAAGAATGGGCTTGATCTTGGTGTTGAATAGTTCCGCATCGCTTGCAAAAACGCTGGGGTTGCAAGTTGTTAGTATTAGGCAAAGCAACAGCCACTTGGCGAAGGTTGACAGCTTTTTAGTTGATGAATTTGGCATACTTAGGTAAACCTAAAAAGTTAATTATTCCAATATTCATGATAGCCTAAGCAAACGATTAAATTAATAGGAAAGGCGTAAGTATTTAAGGAAAATTAGCCGGCCGGGCTTCCTATAATTAGTATTTGAAGCAAAAGCCAACATTAGGATTATGGAACTTCCATTTTGGAACGAATTCGAATGGTTTTCAAGCTAGTTTTATTCCTTAGCTTTTACTTTTTAGATAACGAATTTTTTACGATGAAGTCGACAATAGGGCTTGGGTCATCCAAGCCATGGGGATGATGGCCAATGCCTTTCTTGCGGATAAGGGTTATATCGCCACCCATTTTTTTATAGCGTTCTTCTATCAGGCCTGTGTTTTCTTCCCATGGAACGACATCGTCTGCATCACCAAACACATGAAGAAGCGGAACCTTGGCATCTGCAAGGGGTTTGAGATTATCGATGGGGTTGAGTTTGTAATCGAGTGCTTCCA
>QWPF01000174.1:0-951 GCA_003671255.1 Planctomycetota bacterium
TGCAATCATTTTCGCAGTATTGGGTTTTACTCCTGCGATTTCATCTTTCTTTGCTGCAGGCTTACTTGCAACAGAGGCTGTCTTTTCGGCAACGATGTTTTCATTGTTAACGGGCTTTACCTGGGTTTTTGCTGCAAGGTAGGGTCTGTTGTAGTCACCATCTTTATCAGAGTTTGTTGCATATCTGGTTGGTACTTTATCAGTAAGCAAAGGCTTTTGGGTTTCAGAGGTGGGGGCTTCTTTTCTTGCCAAGGGGAAACCAAGCATATCTGCTTTTACAATAGCGGAACCCATGGGATCATGAGCTGGCATGAATACTCGAGTTGCGGATTTTGTCACGGTATCGATTTTTGCTTTAATAGGTTCTTTTTCAAGAACTATTTTAGGGGCCTCTTTTTTCTCAACTATCACTTTAGGAGCAACTTGATCTTTCTTCGCTGCTACTTTTGGTAGTTCTTTCTTTGGAGCAACGGGCTCTGGTTTAGCAACTACTGGAACATCTTTATTAATCACCGGGGTAGTAACAGTCGTTTGTGTTTTTTCTGGTTTCTTGTTCAAGTTAGGAAAGCTTGGAAACACTTCTGCTTTTTCTGTTGTTTTGCTGGCTGGTTTTGCTTCAACGGTTTTAGTTACAGTTTTTGCAGGGCTTTCTGCAGGTTTTACTTCTTCCTTCTTTTCCACCTTTTCACTTTTCTTAGAGGTCCAATCCTGTGGGAGTTTTGGAATGGCGAATACATCCACAGTTTTTTCTGGTGTAGGTAATGGCTTTGCCACGGGTGTTACTGGTACCAGGCTTTCTGGAAGTACCGCGGGCCTTTGCCCTTTGCTGCTGGTGTTAGTGGTTTCTTTGGGCTTCGGAGTTTGCACAGAATTTTGCGTAGGAACTATCACGGGTGCAATTTTGTCTGCGGGCTTTGTTGATACAACAGCCTGAGTGATTTCTTTTGTGGT
>QWPF01000174.1:961-5759 GCA_003671255.1 Planctomycetota bacterium
ACCATCGTTACTGTTTCGTTACCCATGCGCATGGGTTGAACAGCCATTTTATTGATGACTCTTTGGCAGCCTGCAACTTTACGAAGTCGTTTGCTGATTTCGAGTTTGTCTTCGAGGGTAACTACGGGGCCGGATACTATTACCGTGCCTTCAGCGGAAACAGCAGCGGTTAATTTTGGATAGGAGGTAAGTAATTCGGTACTGACAACTTTATTGGTGTTAGCTTGCAAAGTTTCGACGGATAATTTTTCAGTTTTGTTGAAAGAAACAGGCCAGGTTCTAATTTCGCTGATCACTTTGCAGGTTGTAAGTCTGCTTGCAAGGGCGACGGCATTATTAGCAACAGTGTTGTTGTTGACATTACCTTTGAGAATCATTTTGCCATTTCTTACTGAAGGCGCGATATCCGTTGCAGAGATCAGGGGATCAGCGAGGAATTCGATATGAATGCGCATGGATTCAGCAAGGGCGAGTGAATCTTCTGGTTTGTTTTCAGAAGCAGGTTTAGTAGAGGCGATGATTACGCCAGACTTAGTTTGTTCTGCTGCGATTGTAAACCCAGTCAGGTAAAAACCAGTTGCGGAAACCCCTGCCAGGATTCCGAAAGCACTCAAAGTTAAAAGTCTTTGCGCTGATATTTTCCATTGCTTGCGCATGATGTCTGTCTCTCCAAAAGTTCGCTGATTTCGAATCCTAGTTTAGTAACCTGACAGGTCTTTGGTGAAAGATTTCTGGAGTTCAGGTGTTCCTGCATAAAGATGCAAGTGGTCTTTATCGATGTACACGACTTGAATTCTAGGGCGTTTGATTTTCACAGGAAACGGATACCCAGATTCAATAACTTCGGTGTAATAGATGGTGGCTTTCCAATGGCAGTGATGAAGTTGAGCTGGGCCAACTAGTGGGAAGAATCTTGGTGGATCAATTTTATCCACAAGCCTTTCGGTCACAATTTGAACATCATCCCGGTGTTCTTCATACACATAAGGGAAGCCTCGTGCCATGTGTGGCATCGCCCTGATGACTTGTGCATCGTCTGGTGCATCTTCGCAAAGAGGAGGCGCAGCGCCTTCTTTGATTGGAGGCATGATCGGAGTTCGGTGATCATTCCGATGGGTGTATTTTTCTTCCATGCGTTCGGTAACCCAAGGGGGTACAGGCATTGGGGTGAATAGCCCCATGGAAAAAGGCATGCAGCCTGTAACGCTTAAAGATAAGGCAGCGATTAACCCGCCTACAATGTGTTTTTTTCTGGTTTTCATAACGGACACCTTTCTACAACTTAAACGCACCCGGGTTTCCCGTTCCCGCTTAAAACCATTTCTCTTCAATCGAGGTAATGGCATGGAGTATCTGCAAGGTTTTTATCGACTTAACGAAAGTGCCAACTTTAACGATTGCATCAAAGATTCGTGTTTTAAGTTTTATCCATGTAAAGATGGGGGCTATAATGCTGAATAGCGAAGGCGAATTTCTATATTTAACAGTGATCGAACCCAATGAACCATTTATTATTAAAGTTTCGGGACACTCAAAACGAGGTCAGGGAGTTGCGAACTTTTGGCCCCGCACCCTTCCTTTTGGTTTTCCTGAGGCATTTGGGCTGAGTGCTTTGCAGGGCCCATCTGGGCGATATCCGTGATCAATACCAATCGTTCAAGGATATCAATGCGACAGTTGTCGCAATCACTTTTTCTTCGCCAGTCGAGGCACTAAAACTTTCTCAAGAGTTAAAGTTGCCCTTTCCTTTGGTAAGCGATTCGCAAAAAGAAGTATACAAGATATTTGAACTAGGGGCTGCCCGGTTGAAGGATTTTCTGTCGCCTAAAGTGTTGTGGAAGTTTATGGGAAGAATAATAACGGGATGGTTGCCATCCATGGGTTACTCCAAGGACGATTTATTTCAATTGGGTGGGGATTTTGTAGTGGATACGAAGGGGGATGTTGTTTATGCGTTTAAATCATCATCGCCTGCGGAGAGGCCAACGATTCCTTTTTTACTGGAACAATTGCAAAAGGCGCAGCTCTAAAGAAGATTAGTCATCGTTTTCATCATCAATGATTTCGATGCCATGCTCTTCGAGCAGGGTCAATAATTTATCAAGTCGTTCGGGGTCAGCTTTTTCTTTAGTAACAGCATTAAACACTTGCTGAAAAGTAACAAATCCTTTGCTTTCACCAATTTCAAGCAGGCTCTTGAGCGCTTCTTGTGTGGTATTCATTGCCAACTCCTTTTGGAATAAGTATTTCTACTTACAAATATCCCTTCAGATATTGTAACTGTAGTCAAGCGATTGTGCTAGTGTCATAAGTAAAATAACTTAAAATTGCAAAGATATTAGAGTGTTGTTGGCATAAAAGTTTTCGTGGGGGTGGTTGGTAAAAGTATGAAAATACAAAGCGCAATCCTCTTGATCAATCTTTTTTGTTTCCTGCCTCGTCTTAGGAGTGTGAACCATGAAGCACCCTAGCATCACCGAGGATGGAAGTGCCCCATTGAAGTTGGATAAAAAGCAATCCAATGGCGAGCGGTTATTGGCGACCTTTAATCAAATAAGGGACGAGTTGACCAGCACCCTTTGGTTTATTCTTGGAAATAAAGATGATGCCCAAGATATCGCCCAAGATGCGTTTTTGCGGTGTTGGAAAAAACAAGATGCCCTGCCCGATGTGATCAATCTTAAAGCGTGGATTTTCAAGGTGGCTATCAATGCTGCCAAGGATCTGCGTAAAAGTGCATGGAAGCGAAAAACGAGAACAATGCCTGAAGAGGATGTCATGATGCAAAAAAGTACGACTACATCGTTGGATTTACTGGAAGAGAATGAAATGCTGGTGCAATTGCGCACTGCTCTGATGGATCTTCGGCCTGAAGAGAAAGAAGTTTTTCTGCTCAGGCAAAATGCGGAAATGACCTATGAGCAGATTGCTGAAGCAGCAAACCGCCCTTTAGGCACGATTAAAACCCAGATGCGATCTGCGCTGCAAAAGTTGAAGGTTGCTCTTTCCTGATTTTGAATCCTTATTAGTGGTCAGCAAATTATTTGTTGGAGATTTCGAAAATGTGGAACTGTCAAAACACTGAAGATAAATTGTTTGAACACCTATACGGGTTGCTGGATCAGCAGGAGCAAAACTTGCTGACATCTCATTGCGCTGTGTGCGATGGTTGTGGTGAGAAACTAAAGAAAGCCCAGGGGCAAAAAGAGATTTTGGTGAAAGCATCGAAGGCTCAATTTCCCGAGGTTAAATTTACTCCTCCGAAAGATCTTACCAAAGAGGAGCAGCGGGCGAAGATACTGCAGTACGGAGCAACTGCAGTGCCCGGAATGCAGAATGCCCGGATCTGGATGTGGGTCGCTGCCTCCGTGCTTACCCTTGGTATTGGCGTACCTGCGGGCCTTGGTATTTATGATTACATCGGCAATTCCACGGTTGTTGAGCATCATCAGCAATATGCCGCCAGAGTTCAATCCAACTTTAATGTAAAAGCCAAAGCTGTGGTGCAGATTCAGAATGAAGGTATGGCGAAGGCAAATCAAGCGACTGAAGAGGTTCAGAAAAAGCAGCTTAAGGTGTTGGTGACTGGGCCAGCAACATTGCAACCTGGTGCGCCCAACAGTTATCAGATTCTTACGCAGGATAATTTAAGCAGGCCTGTCGAAGCGCGGGTTGAAGCATTCGTTGAAGATAAAGCAAACCCTGGCACCAGATTTCCTGTTGCATCTCAACTAACGAGGCAAGGGCAGTTGCAGATTGTTGTACCCCCAGATTTACCCTTGCGGGCGGGGAGTAATCCCACGCTAATCGTTTCAGCAAAAAGGGAGTCTGGTGCCCAGCTTGAAATCAAAGAGGGATTGCAGTTAGCAACGGCGGTGTATGTCGCACATCTTTCAACTGATAAGCCGATGTATCAACCAGGCGAAACCGTTTATTTTCGTGCCTTGGTTTTAGAGCGATTCAGCTTAAGGCCCCCTTTCGAAGATTTTGCGCTCAACTTTGTTTTAACAACCCCCACGCAGGAACAAAAAGTTGTTGGGCAGGGTAGTGGTGGCCTTTCACGCTCCGACAAACCAACAGAGTTAATCAAAGGCCCTGATGGTAAACCTTTGAAAGGTGTTGGTGCAGGTGCTTTTCTTATAGAACCAACCGCACCAGGCGGTGAATACATGCTTACCGTTAAGGATCAATCAGGCCGTTTCCCTGATCAGGTTCGTAAATTTATTGTTAACAGGTATCAAAAGTCGAATATTAATAAAGAGCTTGATTTTAATCGAAGATCATATGGCCCAGGTGATGAGGTTGTCGCCAACTGCAAGGCTGTATCTGCCGATGGTAAACCGCTATCCGACAAACCTGTATTAGCCTCCATTAATCTGGATGGGGTGCAGATTGGTGCTGATGGGAATCCGAATCCTAGCCAAGTCCGTTTTCAGACTGATTCATTCGGAAGAGTTGCTTTAAAGTTCAAGCTTCCCAAAGATATTCAGAAGGGGCAGGCGAGTATTTCCGTGGTGTTTGATGATGGTGGTAATACGGAAACCTTGGTGAAGCCTGTTCCTGTGGTTGTCAACAAGTTGAACCTAGAGTTCTTTCCCGAGGGGGGCGATCTGGTAAGTGGAATCAAGAGTAGGATTTATTTTCAGGCTAACACGCCCTTGGGCAAACCAGCAGATGTTGTTGCATCTGTATTTGAAAACGGCGTTGAGATTCTGAATCAGGTTAAAACACTCACCGATGATAAAGAGGCAGGCATCAATCAGGGGCTCGGAAAGTTCGAGCTTACCCCCAAAAAAGA
>QWPF01000175.1 GCA_003671255.1 Planctomycetota bacterium
ATAACCCGATGATTACCTATGGTCTTACGAAGATTGAGAATCGTGTCATCGAGAAAGCTGCCTATTTTCCACAGCCCTTCGCAACCGCAAATTTCATGCAAGAAGTTCTTGATTATTGCAGTGCCCTGGGGCGTATGGCTAACTTCTGGATGAAACTGCAATCCGTAAACGGGAAGCGTCTTGTGCTTGGCAGCAGCCATCGGGCAGGTTTCAGTCGATGCCAAGGGAATGAAATCTTGGGTGTTGTGATCCACTTGGTCGCCATGGCTCATCCAGACGGTGATTTCGGAGGGGATATTTTTGAACATGCCATCAGAAGATTTGGTGTTACAGATGGCTTTGCCAAATTCTCTTGATGGGGCGCGCTTGACATCGGTGCCCAAAGATTTGCAGGCAAGCTGCATACCGTAGCAAATTCCAAGCACGGGAATTCCGAGCTTGAAGATTTCGGGGTCACACTTTGGCGCACCCTCTTCATAAACGCTGGCAGGGCCACCGCTCAGAATTATCCCCTTGGGATTAAGTTCTTTGATGCGCTTTGCGGAAATATCGTTGCGCACGATTTGGCAAAATACATTCAGCTCTCGCACTCTGCGAGCGATGAGCTGCCCATACTGAGATCCAAAATCAAGGATTAAAACCGATTCACGAACTTTGATGTCTGCCATGAAATCTCTCACTATTTTAAAAAGCTGATTTTATTGAGCTTTGCTGAAAGGGTAATGAAATAAGTAAGAAATAATTGAAAGTATTAAATTAACTCTTTCCTAATTCTTTGGAACGCTGGGATGCTGCAACGACGGCATCGATGAAAGCCCCACGCACACCTTTGTTTTCGAGTGCGTGAATTCCTGCAATGGTGGTGCCCCCAGGGCTAGCAACCATGTCTTTAAGCTGCCCGGTGTGAAGTCCGGTTTCCAGCACCATTTTGGCAGCCCCCAGCACTGTTTGTGCGGCTAAAGAAGTGGCTAAATCGCGCGGTAACCCCGCTTTTACGCCACCATCGCTCAAGGCTTCGATTACTAGATAAATAAATGCAGGCCCGCTGCCACTTAGCCCTGTTACCGCATCTAAATGAGATTCGGGTACATGGAATGCCTTTCCTATGGCACCAAAAAGCTTATTCGCCAACTCTTGATCGCCTGGTTTTACCCCTGTTCCACAGGCAAATGCGGTTGCAGAAGCCATCACTAATGCGGGGGTGTTGGGCATAACACGGATAATTCGGGTGCTTCCTGCTCCGAGCGCCAAAGTTTCTAGATTAATGCCCGCAGCAATGGAAATAATCAAATGATCTGGGGTTAGCAGAGGTTTGATTTCCCTAAGCAGGGTTGCCATGATTTGCGGTTTAACTGCAAGGATAATGGTTTTGCATTTGAGGAGAACATCTTTGCTTCCTGAGGCGGTTTTGATGCCTGAGGCGGTGGTAAAAGCAGCGCAAGCCTCCGCAGAAACATCGGTTGCAAGGCAATCCGAAGGTAGGGCAAGGCCTGCATCTTTCCAGCCAACTGCCAGAGCGGTAGCCATTTTTCCCGCACCTAAAAATCCTATTCCCATGATTCATCTCTCCAGCACTTGGGTGAAAACCAAAGAATCATTGTATTTCTTTCCAGCCTTTTACGCAATGAAGCTGGAATTGGTTTATGTAAAACCTTATAACAGATTTCTAGAATATTCTTTTTTATGGTCATAGGAGGCTTGCCATGGCAAGTGCAGACAGCAATTCAGTCCCCCAGCGCAGTGGTTGGTCCAGCTTATTGGATTTGACTCCATACCATTGGTTTGTGTTTATCATCTGCTGCCTGGCTTGGGATCTGGATTGCATGGATCAGCAACTCTTTGTGCTGGCTAGAGGCCCTGCGGTGATGGAGCTTTATGGAAAGCCCGAGGGAATGGAAGCCAATAAGATTGCAGATAATGTGAAACTTTATGCCACTTATTCCACTTCGATTTTCCTTATTGGTTGGGCCATTGGCGGCTTGGGGTTTGGCGTGATGGGCGATCGCAGAGGTCGCGTTAAAACTCTGATGACCACCATTTTAATTTATTCTGTTTTCACAGGATTAAGCTCATTCTCAATTGGAATCTACGATTTCATGTTCTATCGGTTTTTAACGGGGATGGGGGTGGGTGGCGTATTTGGAGTCGCAGTTTCACTATTGGCGGAAACCGTACCGCCCCACGCAAGGCCTTTTGCTCTTGGTTTGTTACAGGCTTCGAGCGTGTTTGGAAACTGTGCTGCAGCGCTAATTTCAATTTACCTAGGAAGCTTGCAACAAGCCAAGTTCTTCGAAGGGATGGTGTTCCTCGGTTTTAATGTAACACCTTGGAGGATCATGTTTATCATCGGGGTGATTCCTGCGATTCTTACGGTTTTAATTCAAGGAAGATTGAAAGAACCAGCCAAATGGCTCGACGCTAAAGCTCGTGGAGTCAAGGCTGGATCGTTTGCAGAATTGTTTGGCCAAAAACCTTGGGGCAAGCATGCAATGCTAGGGTTGCTACTCGCTTTTGCTGGTGTGGTGGGCTTATGGGGCATAGGCTTTTTTGCGGTCGATCTCACGAGTACGGTTTTTACCAAGCAATTTGAAAAGGATGCCATCGCGTTAGGGAAAACAGGGGATGATATAAAATCCTATGTTGCAGGAAATCGGGCCTTTTGGGGAGGCATCACATCTTTAGTGCAAAATATGGGCGCATTCTTTGGAATTTATGGCTTCACTTGGATAACCAGCCATCTTGGTAGATGAACTACCTTTGCTCTTTTCTTCGTCGCTGCTGCATTAAGCACCGCCATGGTCTTCATGAAACTTACCGAGTTCAATCAAATATTCTGGATGGTTCCCATCATGGGCTTTTGTCAGTTGGCCCTTTTCGGGGGCTATGCGATTTACTTCCCCGAATTGTTCCCCACCAACTTGCGTAGTACCGGTATTTCTTTCTGCTATAACTTTGGAAGGTTGGTAGCAGCGGGCGGCCCTGTTGTTCTAGGCATGTTAACCACCATGGTATTTACCAGAGAAAAAGGCTTTGAAGAACCTTTCCGCTATGCCGGTTTTGCCATGTGCTCTGTCTTTTTACTTGGCTTGATTGCTTTGCCTTTCCTTCCGGAAACCAAGGGCAAACCATTGCCAGAGTAATAGGATAACTTCTTAGCATCTAACTTGGAGAAGATAAAATGTCTGTAGCTACACCGGATTGGGTTGCGCGCCATGATGCCAAACTTGTTGCCAGCGAGAATGGCCAATCTTGGATGCTTTTCTTTGGTGATGAATTGACCTATTTGATTTCCTTGATTCCCTCGAAGGGTAAGCATGGGGTAAAAATAATGCAAACCATCAATGGCAAGCAACTGCCATGCGATAAAATATTTGATACTGCAGATGAAGCATGTCTTGGTGGATTGGATATCTTTCGGGCAAAAGTTGGCTGGTAGCTTTTACTCACTCCCCACCCGTAAACTTTCTTGTCTTACAAGCCTGAAGCGCAAGCGAAGGTATAATAGGGGAGTGTAAAACGGGCATTTTAAAAACCTTCGCTTGCGCTTCAGGCTTGTAAAGATATGCAATAAAAAGTTGTGTTCACCTGCGCAATGTAGCAACCGTCGCTGACGCATCCAGCTCTGAAAGAAAATGTGGGAAGAGTGCAGGTAGCAATAGCATTTATCCCAGATCAATCCAATCGCCTGGATTGGGCACCAAAGCGTTAACACCTGTCTGCGTTTTAACCTCTTTTGCCCATGCGTGAGCATCTTGCTTGATCATGTCGAAAGTATTGTAGTGCATAGGTACCACCTTTTTAGGCATCAGAAAACCTACCGCTTTGATCGCATCTTCGGGCCCCATGGTGTAGTTGTCGCCTATGGGCAACGCTGCAAGATCGATCCCTTCCTCACCAATTAATTTCATATCCCCAAACAGGCCCGTATCTGCAGCATCATAGAAACAAAATTTGTCGTTAAAGCGAATTAAGAAACCACAGGGGTTTCCGCCGTTACTTCCATCGGGCAACATCGAACCATGGAAAGCGAGCGTGAGTTTTACTTTTCCGAAGGGGAATTGAAACGCTCCGCCATGCTGCATCCCATGAGCTTTAACCCCTTTAGATTCCATCCAGCCACTGATTTCGTAATTGCAAATGACGGTTGAATTGCAGCGCTTTGCAATTTCGAGGGTGTCGCCCACATGGTCGCCATGGCCGTGCGAAACAAGAATGAAGTCCGCTTTTAGATCAGCAGCTTTGAGTGAGGCAGCGGGATTGCCGGTAAGGAAAGGATCGATGAGGATTTTGTAGGCGTTGGATTCGATGTAGAAACAAGAATGCCCGAGCCATTGTATTTTGGTTGTCATGCGCCTGATTACCTTAATTAAGAGAAGGGGAGGAGCCTTTTGGTCTATCCCAAAGCACCTCTTTTGCCCCAGTCAGCAAAGTATAATCGGAGTCGTCTTCGCAGGGAAAGTGAAACCTTGTACAATTCAACTAGTTTACGGAAAGAACCAGCAAAGGATGGGAATGGATTCTTCAGAAGTTGTAAAAGAAAAGCCAGTCAGGAAGTTGCATCAGCGGTTGTGGAAGTTATTTCGTCTGGGGTGGAAAACCATCGCAGGGGGAATGTTACTTTTATTGGTGGTGTTGTGGAGTGCGAAATTTCTGTTGGCAATCGGGTTGTTACGCCCTTGGTTGGATAAGACTGCAAGTGACATTGCGGATTTTCAGATACGGGTGAATGAGTGCGACCTTGGAGTATTTGGCACTACTTGTGTTCGCAAAATCGATGTATTTGAAACCGATTTAAAGAAACTTGAGCCCTGGTTGAAAATTGGCTCGATGGAGACCGATGTTTCGCTGTTGCGCTTGATAGCAGGGCAGGTGGTACCAGAATCGGTTGTGGTTCATAACGCTTCGGTGACATTGCACTTCGATGAAAAAGGGGATTTGCTAACGAAGTTGCCCAAAAGCAAAAATAATACTCCGCCTAAAATGCCCAGGCTCTTTTTGAAAAATGCAGACTTCTGCCTTAAGCAAGACGGCAGGCCCCCTTTGATCATCAAGGGGATTGAAGGTGAAGCATGGCGGGATGAAAAGAAGGATCTGATATTTGTAGCAACCTTGCAGGATGAAGTCTGGGGAGCTTGGAACCTTCGTGCCAGAGTAGAGCCGGGCGATGGCGACTCCGAACTAAATCTGAATACGCTGGAGGTTTCGTTATCGAGAACCTTGCTGGAAAGTCTGCCATTTGTGCCGAAGGTTACTTGGGATCATGTGAAATTAAGTGGCATAACCTCAGTGATCATGGATTTATTTTTTGATGGGAAGAAAGATAGCGTTGATTACAAAATTGGGCTCGAGCCTAAAAAAACATCGGTAAATATTCCGATTATCAACCTGGATGCCCATGACGCCCAAGGGAAGGTTGATATCGATAACGGGTTGGTAAAAATTCGCGAAGTTCAAGGAATGGCTGCAAAGGGAATCATTGAGTTGACCAAGGCGGAATTAGATTTTCGCACTGATAATTACCAGATGGATTATGATCTTAAAATCAGGGACATGCGCATTCAGGATATGCCCGATGCTTGGGGGTTAAGGGATAAAAAGGGTAATTCGTTTGTGCAGGGAGTGGTTGCGGGTTGGGCCAAGTTGAAATTTCTGCATGACCCTGTGAAGGGGATGCAGACTTCAGGTTCGGGCTTGGGGTTGATAGAGCAGGCTAAGCTTATAGGGTTTTCTGC
>QWPF01000176.1:0-3307 GCA_003671255.1 Planctomycetota bacterium
ATACTCTTAGCGGCGGCGGGTTTCCTGTGAAGTTATTCGATTGTGCCAACCGCGATACTGAAGAATCTGAATTGTTCCTGGTAGAAGGTGACAGTGCAGGTGGAAGCGCAGAAGCAGGGCGTGATCGCATGTATCAAGCTGTTTTGCCTTTGCGAGGTAAGCCCTTGAATGTTGAAAAGTGCAGGCTGGAAAATCTGCTCAACAACACAGAAATTTGTAGTCTTATATCTGCAATTGGTGTGGATATAGGCAACCAACAAGATTACGAAACCGTGCGTAGTTCGTTGCGTTATAATAAAATCATCATCATGACCGATGCCGATGTCGATGGGCAGCATATTCGAACGCTGCTTTTAACCTTCTTTTATAGGCAGATGGCGCTGTTAGTGGAGCATGGTCATATTCATGTTGCGCGCCCCCCACTTTATAAAGTAGTGCAGAAAAAGCAGACCCGCTATGTTGCAACCGCTGAAGATATGCAAACAGAACTTTTAGACCGTGGCCTCGATGGCACCGGACTTATCATTCTGCCTTTGCCTGAATCCAAAGCAGAGCGCGTTACCTTGGGTGGCGAAAGATTTGCTCATCTCCTTAAGCTTACTTCACGCATGGAAGATGCGCTTAAAACCTTGGAGAAGCGCGGCTTAGGGCTTAGGGCACTCATCGAGCGTGTTAATAAGAATGGTATACTTCCCTATTGCAGAGTGCTTTTGTCTGGTAGAGAGTACTGGTTCTTTTCCCCAGATGAAGTTGATGCCTTCCGCAAACAGGAACAAGAAAAAGCAGGAAAAGAATTCGTTGCAGGCAATGAAGATCAACAACCTGTTGTGGTTCATGATCCTGAAGGTGTTGATAATGCTGCAGCACCCGCTGTGCCTCCTGAAGATGTCTTTTATGCGCAGGAATTGCATGAAATTCGTGATATTAATAAAACCATCGAAGAGCTTAAGGTATTTGGATTGTTGCCCACCGATCTGATTCCCCCTGTTCGCATTGCAGGCCGCGAACCTGTTCCTAGGTTGGTTCTGACCAATGGCGACACAAGCAAAAATCTGGAACATCTCCGAGGCTTGGTTGTTGAGGTTCGAAGAATTGGTGAAAAAGGCATGACCATTACCCGCTTTAAAGGATTGGGTGAAATGGACCCAGAAGAACTTTGGGATACCACGCTTGACCCACAGCAGCGCACCCTCATGCAAATTAAACTTGATGATGCTTTTAAGGCTGACGAAATGTTTCGCACCCTCATGGGCGATAAGGTGGAACCTCGCAGAGACTTCATTCATAAGTACGCATTGCAAGTCACTGAAATTGACTACCATGGTGCGTGATTTCTCTTGGGGAATTATCCGCCATGGCTTCTTTGCCTAGTTCTTCTAGCCGTTGGATTCAGTTCAAGCATGGCTACGCCCTAGGCATTTGCAATTTATGGGACAAGGGCCAGTATTGCTCGATCATCACCCCAGCAGGGATTGTTGGGTGTGGCATCTATGATCTTAAAACGCCTGCGGAGTTTGATCAGGCGATAGCAATTGCCAAAGGGACTCCTGCGAATCCGCTTAAAGAACCTGAAGATTTATTCGAAGCCAAAATCGTTGGCATGACCCCCAAAGCTGCTTCCTTTGGTATTGTGCTTGGCATGACAGGCCGTGAGGCGGTTGAGTTGATGCAAATTGCTTCTTTAAAAATAGAAGCACTGCCAATAATAGAAAACCCTACATCATTACTTCAGGTAAAAGCTTTTGATCACATTACCTTGGTGGTAAAAGACCTTAAAGCATCGCAGAACTTTTATGTAAACATTTTGGGTATGAGGCTGGTTCCAAGGCCACCGTTCTCTTTTGATGGTTTGTGGTTTCAGTTAGGTCGGGTACAGATGCATTTGATCCTTGAGTATGAAGGATCTTCGCCTGCTGGGAATCTATTGCCTCAGGAAAAAAGACAGACTCGCGGCCCTCACTTTGCATTTGAAGTTGCTGATGCGGATGCCGTCATTGGCATTCTTAAGCAAAATAATATTCCAATTCTTTCGGGCCCTAAATTGAGGCCCGATGGATATGTGCAAGTGTTTATAAGCGACCCGGATGGCCACATGGTGGAACTGTGCTCTGTAGCGAAATAGGCAGATCTTATTGAGCGGCGGATGTTAATCCGCTGGTGCAGGAACTCCAACTTGGAAATGATTATCTTATTGAGCGGCGGATGTTAATCCGCTGGTGCAGGAACTCTAACTTGGAAATGATTATCTTAATCAGTGGTAGTGAAAACGCTTATTTTTATTGGAGTTGTGCTCTGTAGCGAAATAGGAAAATCCGACTATCTAGAATAAACGGATGCACTCTTAGTTTAAGAGTCTTAATTGACTAAGAATATTCTTTACATAATTTTTTAATAGTTTAATCTATTTTTATCGCCCATTATTATTTTATATTTTGGAATAAAACATGGAATTTACCAATCTTAAAGAGGGTGTAATTGATTTAGGCGATGGAATCAAATTAGAGATGGTTTTAATACCATCGGGTAAATTTATAATGGGTTCTCCCGAGTCTGAGTTTGGCCGCAGGGGAGATGAAACTCAGCATGAGGTAATCATTTCTAAAGATTTTTATTTGGGAAAGTACGAGGTGACACAGGAACAGTGGGAAAGGGTGATGGGTAATAATCCCAGTTCAGAAAAAGGGAAGGATTTGCCTGTAACTGATATTTCTTGGGATGAGTGCGTAGAGTTTACCAAGAAGCTGAATGATACAATCAAGCAGGGTTTTCGTTTGCCAACCGAAGCCGAATGGGAATATGCATGCAGGGCAGGTACACAAACCGCTTATGCGTTTGGAAATAATATCACCAAAGAACAAGCTAATTTTGATGGCATGGGCATAACCCCTGTAGGGAAATATAAGTCAAATGATTTTGGCATCTATGATATGCATGGCAATTTGTGGGAGTGGTGTAGTGATTGGGCTAGCCAGTATGAGGGAAATAGTGTCACCGACCCAAAAGGCCCCGATTCTGGAACAAGTTGTGTGTTGCGCGGCGGTACTTTCTTTAACAGTTCTTCTTTTGTGCGTTCAGCGAATCGTGTTAACTTCACACCTAATAATCGATCTGATATCGTAGGATTTCGTTTGGCGAGAACAAATTTATAAATTTTGATCATCACAAGACTTGTATATCAAGATAGTAATTCGTCGATCACGGTTGCATCTGTAACGGTGGCTCGTTCATCTCTGCCATTGTGTTTGTAAGTCAGTAAATCATTTTCTAAGCCGGCTATACGCAGAATTGTTGCATGAATATCTTTGAT
>QWPF01000176.1:3317-5608 GCA_003671255.1 Planctomycetota bacterium
CTTAAGCAAAATAATATTACAATTCTTTCGGGCCCTAAATTGAGGCCAGATGGATATGTACAAGTGTTTATAAGCGACCCGGATGGTCACATGGTAGAACTGTGCTCGGTTGCGAAATAGGCAGATCTTAATGAGCGGCGGATGTTAATCCGCTGGTGCAGGAACTCCAACTTGGTGAAATGTTTTATTAAGCTAGTAATTCGTCGATCACGGTTGCATCTGTAACGGTGGCTCGTTCATCTCTGCCATTGTGTTTGTAAGTCAGTAAATCATTTTCTAAGCCGGCTATACGCAGAATTGTTGCATGAATATCTTTGATGGGAGCTGGGCGATCCACTGCATAAAGCCCAATATCATCGGTGCTACCTACAATAGAGCCTGCTTTAACTCCGCCTCCTGCAAACCACATCGAGAATCCCCAAGGGTTATGATCACGGCCATCGCCACTTTCGCTCATGGGTGTACGGCCAAACTCACCGCCCCATATAACCAGAGTTTCTTCCAGCAAACCTCTGCGTTTTAAATCGCTGAGAAATGCAGCGACAGGTTGATCGGTTTCTTTGCAAAGATTTGAATGATTACCTTCGAGGTCGGAGTGAGCATCCCAAGCGCTGCCACTGCCTAGATAAACTTGAATGAATCGTACACCTCGCTCGACAAGCCTTCTTGCCATCAGGCAGGCACGAGCAGCAGCTTTAGTGGTTTCGTTTTCGATGCCATAAAGGTTGAGAGTTTCGCGGGTTTCATTAGAAAGATTGTTCACTTCGGGGATGCTAGTTTGCATTTTCCAGGCGAGTTCATAACTTGCAATGCGAGCATCGAGCCTATCTGTTGGGGTGGATTGGTTTTTGTGTCTTTCGTTCATCCAGTTCAAATAGTCAAGTTTTCTTCGTTGCCTTAGGGGAGTGATTTGAGGTGGCGGGGCGTGGAAGAGAACAGGTTCAGGGCCTTCGAGAAACCGAGTACCCTGATAGGTTGCAGGTATAAAGCCACTGCCCCAATTGCGACTGCCCCCGGGTACATCACCTCTGCGGTCAGAAAGGACTACGAAAGATGGCAGGTTGTCGCATTCATTTCCCAAACCATAAACCGACCAAGCACCTAGTGAAGGCCTGCCTGGTAGCGTGCTGCAAGTGTTCATGTGTGAAACGCCTGCGACATGGGTCAAACCTTCGCCGACGCAAGAGCGTAATACTGCAATATCATCAGCATGGCGTGCGAGGTTGGGCAGCCAGTCGCTAAGTGGGATACCTGATTTCCCATGCTTTTTGAAAGTTCGTTTGGAAGCTAGGAGTGGGGTATTAGCGGTGACACCCATGGCGGTTTGTGGTTTGGCAAAGCTTGGTGGTAGAGGGGAGCCGGCGAGTTTTTGTAGGGCTGGTTTTGGATCTAAAAGATCGATATGGCTTGGTCCACCATCGAGGAAAAACCAAACGATGCTACGCACTTTGGAAGGATGATGGCGAAGCGGGTCATCAGAAAGATTGGAAGCTTGCGCATCGCGTGCAAGTAAAGAGCCAAGTGCGAGTGAGCCAAAGCCATTGCCCATGGTTTGAATAAATTGCCTGCGTGATTGTGGAATCATTCCAGCTCCAAAAATTCGCTTGTGTTCAACAAGGCGTGAAGGAGATCTGTAAGCCTTTCGAGAGGGTCAACTGCTGCAGAGGTTACTTCGATAAAAACTCTGGACTGCTCTAATTCTTTAGAGTCGGGGGATCTTTTGAGGATTGCTAGAAAACCAGTTTGAATTTGCTGATGGGTGTTATTACCTGCCTTCAGCATGATGTTTACAGCTAAGTTATGGGCATGATCAAGGATTTCAGGATCATTCAAGAGCGCCAGTGCCTGCACTGCGGTTACTGTGTCATTGCGGATTGCGCAGCTAAGATTTCGATCGGGAAAATCAAAAGCTTCAAGCGATGGATTGGGCATGTTGCGCCTTTGGATTAAATAGATGGAGCGTTTTTTTGCTGACGCTTGTGCTTCATCTTTTGTCCATGCATATCTACTATTAATAAGTGATGCAGGCAGAGCAAAACGCACAACACCTTCGTGCATACCTGAATTCAAATCGCCCGAGGCGTGAAGGATTGCATCTCGAACTTGTTCTGCGGAAAGCCTGCGGACTTCTGCATGCCATACCAGATTATTTTCCGGATCGATCTGGTTGCCTTTCTTTAAAAGTTCTTGATCGGTAACTTTGCTGGCAAGCTTGTAGGGACTGCTGTTGACGATCAGGCGGTGAATGGATTTAAGGCTATATTTATTACGGACAAGATCGGAGGCGATCC
>QWPF01000177.1 GCA_003671255.1 Planctomycetota bacterium
GTTCTTTAGGTGGTTGTATCTATGAAGCCTTCGCTGTTCGTTTTAATGTTGTTTCTAGTTACGCCCTTACTTTCCCAAGAGCAGGTCGATAAATCCGATCCTACAGGGAAAGGTTCTACTGTTATTGGGAAACTTGCAATGAGGGTGCGTGTTGCTAAATCGCTGCCCGAACAAAAAAGTGTCAGGGTGGTTTGGCGCAGAGGTGGAGAAGGTTTGGGTGGCTTGGTTGTGCGTGGCGAGTTTGTCAGTTCTGATAAAACCGTGCAGATACCCATGGGAACTTGGTCTTCATGGATGCCCATGAAGGATGTTGTTGCTAACACCAAAGGTTGGGATTTTCCAAGTGTTGTTGTCACCAGTGAGCCAGTCGTGAAAGGTAAAAATACTTCGCCCGGCATTCCCCTGACAGATGTTCGAGTTGATTTTGAATTTGCAGAGAATGGTAAAGTGTTTAAGCAGTTCACTGAGATTGCTCCGAAAGGTGCTACGGTTGGATTTGCCTTTCATGGGGCAGCATTGGCGATAAAAACTAAAGACGGTGCTGTCTCACCTGAGTTTATTTCGCAGCTTAATGGTTTAAGTGTTCATGCGAAGAATAGGCGAGAGCGACTCGAAAAGTCTTTTTCGGTTGTTGTTCCCCTGCCCAAACAGTTTGGCATCATCGGGCATATGGGTGGCTATGGAGAAGGCCCGCCCGGCTTGCGCGGTGGATCAGGTTATGGCACACGCCATTGCAATCCTGCGATTCTTGCGGATGAATTTCGCACTCTGGAGTTACTCGGGGTGAATGGCATGGTGGATTCTTTGAAGCTTGCAGATGCAGCGGGTGTGGGCAAGAAATTTCGCAATATCTATTGGGGAGGCCCGGGCTCGGGAGACCCGATGGCGTTCTTTCAAAAGCCTGGCAAAGTTGTTGATATGCCTGATGGGTGCCCTTATGACCCCGAGTTAAAAACTTATGTGATGAAGCGTGTTGCAACTGCGATTGAAGAACATCAAAAAGTTGGAGCTAGGGATTCCTGGGCGCTTTGGGATGATGAAATGGGCGTTTATGCCAAGGATCACATAGTGCGTTGCGATCGTTGCAGGGAAGTTTTTCGCACTTACCTTAAGGGGCAAAAAGTCTCTCTCGAGGAGCTAGGCAAAAAATCTTGGGATGAGGTTGTGCCTTATAATGTCTGGCTTCCTGCTAGCACCGCGGTCAAGGGAGTTAAAGTTGCACCAAGCACAGGCATGGCAGCCATTCCCGATAATCCCGGCGATGCTCTGCGTTATTATTACACTTATCGGATGATGTCGCATGCCAATGGTCAGGTTTTTCCCGAAGCAGCTCTGAAGTTTAAAGAATCGAATATTAATCTTTACGCAATGCAGGGGCCGACCCCCAGTTGGAATGGGGCGAGTCTTGATTGGCATGAGTTCTACGATCTGAAACCCAACACTGCATTTGTTTTTGAAACCTCGAATCGGGATGCCCGTACCTGGCAGTGGGAATCGTATCTTGCAGACATAGGCCGGGGTATTGCAAACCGGCATGAGATGGTGATGGGATGCTTGGTGAAACCGCATCGAGGCGCAGTTGCGCAGCGTATGTTGACAGTGATTGGAAGAGGAACCAAAGCGTTGGAATGGTACACCTATGGGCCTGATTATTCGAAGGGTGATAGTTTTTCGCAATCTCCCGAACTGCTGGAACAAGTTGCTCGGGCAGCACGCTTTCTTGGATTGGCGGAGCCTTTACTCTATGATGCAAAATTTCTCAAACAGCCCGAAGTTGCTTTTGTTTCGCCACGATCTTCTGAAATCTGGAGCAGAGCTACAGACACCAGCCTTACTACTTTTGAAAATGCCAAGTGGGTTTATCTTGCACTAATGCATGCGAATATCCCCGTTGATATTCTTAGTGAGCAACAACTTGCTGAAGGAAAGCTTGAAAGATATAAGGTCATTTACATTCCCGGAACACACTTAAGGCGGGATGCAGGCAAGGTGGTTCGGGATTGGGTGCAGGCGGGTGGAACGGTTTTTACCGATGCATTTGGGTTGGCTCGAGATGAGGCAAATCAAAAGTCGCCTGAGATGAACGAAATGCTCGGCCTCGCAGATCGTTCTCTAAAAACTTGGGGAAGTGTTGAGCAATATCGTGCTTCCGATCTTAAGCCATTAAGTGAAATTGCTGTTCCTACGAAGGAAGCGGAATTTAGCTGGGATAACACAAAGTTACAAGCCAGAGTTGGGCGTGAAGCATTGAATGTAAAAACCGCTGAGGTGGTTGCAACTTTTGCTGATGGTAAGCCTGCGGTTACCCGCAATCGATTTGGAAAGGGCGAAGCTATTGTTGCGGGATTATGGACAGGCATCACTTATTCTGCAACAGTGCGCAGAAATGATTTTAACATGCAAACCGATTTTGATTCTGTTTTGCGTAAGTTGATTGCTGCACCTGCAATTGATCGCAAAGTTTATCGCCCTGCGATTGCTGATAATCCCATGGTGGAAACAATTGCACTTACCAAGGATGGGGCTAAATCGGTGTCTCTTGTTAATTGGAGTTATCACAGGCCTTCAGGGGATACCAGCAAAGGTATCCTGCAAACTATCGAAAACCTGCGGGTAGATTTATCTGGCATGGGCCCCATGAAATCTGTGCGCTCGATCATCCATGGCCCGCTTAATATTACCAATGGATCAGTAATTGTTCCCAAGATGGCGGAGATCGATCTACTTATTATTAATTAAGTTCTGCTAAGAGTTTATCGTTTGGGCGATGCGGAAACCCAGATCATTGCTCTGAAAATTGGGCGCACCACTATTGCGTAGCGCAGAACGAACGCTTGAAGCTTTTACACAAAAAGAACCGCCCCGCATCACACGGTCTTTGCCCTTGGCAGGCCCTTGCGGATCGGTTGCACCTCCCTTGGCGTAATCACCATACCAATCCCTGCACCACTCGAAAACATTACCATGCATATCATATATCCCAAAAGAGTTGGGTTCATAGCTTCCCACTGCAATAGGCTTGCGGATTTTGTAATCGCAATTGGCATCCACCGTCGTGATTCTATCGCCAAAAGAAAAAGAGGTGTTAGTTCCCGCCCTGCATGCATATTCCCATTCTGCTTCGGTGGGCAGTCGAAAACATTCTTCAGAATCTGCATTTAGGTTATTGATAAACTTCTGACAATCCTCCCATGAAACATTCGTAACAGGCAGGTCGGGGCCTTTTATTTTGCTCGGGTTATACCCCATCACCACTTCCCATTGTGCCTGTGTTATCTGATATTTGCCCAGATAGAAAGGCTTGGAGATGTTTGCTTCGTATTGGGTTTCATCCTCGTTGTGATCTTCATCCGAGGGGTCAGATCCCATTTGGAATTTACCTGCGAGGATTAAAACGAGCTGAAGTGAAATGCCTTTGCCCAGATCGATCGATTCTTCCTTGGCTCCTTTCGTTTTTCTCTTTTTTACTGTCGCTGCTTTTTGTGCCAAGGCTAAGTCTTGATCACTCAGAGCTTTATAAGCTGCAGCGCGGTTGAGGTAGGCTTTGGTATCTTTTGGGTTTAAATTTATGGCTTGGGTACAAGCAGCGATCGCTTCGTGCAAATCTTTTGTTTGCATCGGTTCTGCGTTATCGCTGGCTGTCGTTGTTCGATGAGATTTTGGCGGAGTGTTGGGTTTGTTTTTAAATAAGGTTTCATCATGCTCTTTTCGCAACTTTGAATCTGAAAGTGTGCGAAGAGCTTGATTTAGCTTTTTCATCATTGCTTCTGCAATGGGATCACCTAAGTTCCGGTCAGGATGATATCGCATTGCAAGTTTGTTGAATGCAGACTTGATGGCTGAAAGATCGGCATTGGCTTCGATTTCAAGTATTTCGTAATGGTTGATGAATGTCATGAATGTTTGGATGTCTTGTTAATTTGGAATCAATGATTATGTTTTAGCGGAAGTCAGGGTAATAAGCAAAGAACAAAACCCGAAGCATATTTAAGCCTTTGCCCACTATTGAGCCTGTCATAATAGTTAGAAAAACTAAGTGCTTTTTAAGTGATTTCGACACATCCCTTTGTGATAATCATTTTCTATGTATTAAATTTAGCCACCGCCTTGGGCAGGTTGCATCTAAGGTCGAATTCTTTTTGCGGAACCATGATAATGAAATCTAGACTGCTTCTTTTGTTGTTGTCGTGCTTGATTATATCCCCCAATGCTTTTGCCCAATATCCAGCCTGGCAGCAATCAGGTTCATTATATATTTTAACCACGCCCGAAGGTGCCAACCTTCCTGAATCCACCAAGCTTTCAGACTTCCCCCTGCTTGTCAGGCTTCATAAAGATTTTTTCAACTTCACTAAAGCCAAGCCTATGGGAGAGGATTTGAGGTTTTCATCCGCAGAGGGCAAACCGCTTAAATTTCAGATTGAACAATGGGATGGGGTCAACGGTTTTGCAAGCATTTGGGTTCGAGTGCCTCTCATTCAAGGCAATCAAAGGCAACGCATCAACCTTCATTGGGGAAATCCTAATTGCGAAAGTGAATCAGATGGCAAGGCTGTGTTTAATGAATCGAATGGCTATGCTGCTGTAATGCATATGAGCGAAAAGATGGAAGATTCCACTGGTTCTGTAACGGTCAAAGATCAGGGAACATCTGATGCTATAGGAATGATTGGAAGGGGGAGACATTTGGCGGGCAAACAGGGATTGTTCCTAGGGGAGAATATTTCCTCGTTTCCAGTGGGGGCCAATGGCAGTAGTACCGAGGCTTGGTTCAGGGCAGAAAAGCCCAATAGTACTGTTGTTGCATGGGGCAAAGAGCAAAGGCCGGGCAAAGTGATGATGAATGTTTTAAGCCCACCGCGTGTAGCTATTCAGTGTTATTTTGCTGATGTTGATGCCAAGAGTGGTATTGCAATGGAGCGCTGGGTACATGTGGCTCACACTTATGAAAAAGGAGATTCCCGGGTTTATGTTGATGGCGTTTTAGATGGGAATACCAAGCCTATTTTAGATATTCCTACGCCTGCACGCATGTGGATTGGTGGGTGGTACAACAACTATAATTTTGTGGGCGATGTGGATGAAGTGCGAATTTCAAAAGTCGCTCGCTCTGCAGACTGGATCAAATTGCAGTACGAGAATCAAAAACCCATGCAAACTGTGACAGGGTTGCTTGTGGAGAAGGGCGATGCATTTTCAGTTTCGAAGAAAGACCTCACCATCAAGGAAGGAAAAAGCGAGGTTATAACTGCAGAGGTAAAAGGCGCACAGAAACTGTATTGGATTTTAAAACGAGATGGGATGGATACTATTGTTGCTGTTGACCGACTTGGGTTTAACTTTGAAGCCCCAAGAGTAACTCAAGATACTAAGCAGATGCTTCAATTAAAAGCGATCTTCCCTAACGAGATCAAGACGATCGATATTCCAATCATCATTACCGAGGATATTCCAGAACCTCTTTTCACGCTGAAGGCGCCTTTACAATGGGATGGCAGAGAAACCATCGAGGTTGTTCCAACTATTTCAAAT
>QWPF01000178.1 GCA_003671255.1 Planctomycetota bacterium
CTTGGCATTGCCATCGTTGCAGATTTTATAAAAGCCATAGTTGGTGCTGGGGGAAAGGCGGACCTCATCCGAAAGGGGGCCTTCAGGATAATCTGCTGGTGGGCCAAAAACTGCAGCACTGCTAGCATAAACAACCCGCTTGACCTGATTACGACATTCTTTATACGCTTCAAAAATCGCCAAGGTTCCCATTACATTCACCTGTGCACCCAGCACAGGATTTGCCCTGCAAGTTGGCACCTGCAAACCAGCAAGATGAATGATATGCGTAATGCCATGCTCGCGAATGGTGCGGATCAGCCTATCTTGATCCGTAACATTCCCTTCGCAAAAAGTGGTCTGAGAGATGATATCTTTGTTAAGAACAACCTCCAACCGCTCTGCATCTTGCTTGATGTCGTATAGAAATATGGAATGCCCGCCTGCGAACAGATCCTTGACAATCCAAGAGCCAAGAAATCCATAACCGCCTGTGATTAGAACTCGCATAGTGCTACAAACCTCTAATAGAAATCAAGTGGTGGGTGTGGTTGGCTCGGTGGGTACTACTGGTACTGTAGACTCTTCGGTTTCAGGAGGCACTTCTTCGTGTGGAATCTTGGCGAGTGATGCAACTTTATCATCATCCTTAAGATTCATCACTCGAACGCCCATGGTATTTCGGCCCACAGTTCGAATTTCTGCGACATGGGTTCGGTTAACCATCCCTTGGCCGGTAATAATCATGATATCATCAGTATTACGCACACTCATGATACCCACGACTTTACCATTGCGTTCGCCGGTGCGGATATCTCGTACACCCTTGCCGCCTCTGCGTTGCTTGCGATAACGCATACTCGAAGCAGTAGGTGGAACTTCGCCATTTTCATCTGCGACAACTTCCTGCTCTTCAATTGGTTCTTCAGCAACATCATCGGTCAACTCATCGGCATCGCCCACAGAATTAGGGCCAAACGGCGTGCGTTTACCATAGCCTTTTTCGCAAAGAGTAAGGAGGAAACCTTCGGGATCTGCAACAACCATGCCTACAACAGCATCGTCTGTGCCGATTCGAATACCCCGAACACCCTTGGAATTACGACCCGTATCACGGGCATCGGCTTGATCAAAGCGAATAGCCATGCCGTTGCGGGTAACAAGAAGAATTTCATCGGTGTTACGAACAAGAGCAACCTGAATAAGGGAGTCGCCCTCTTCAAGGTTGATACCAATGATGCCACCCTTGCGAGGATTCGAATACAGGCTAAGTGGGGTTTTCTTGACCAAACCATTTCGGGTTGCCATGATCAAACTATACTCTTCCGATCCATCAAAAGATTTCACAGGAATAATGCTACTGATCTTTTCCTCGGGCTTAAGGGAAAGAACATTAGCCACCGAACGACCTTGGGAAGTGCGGTTAGCCTGGGGCAATTGATAGACCATCAGCCAGTGAAGCTGACCAAAACTAGTAAAGCAAAGCAGATGATCCTTCGTATCTGCGACGAAGAATTGATCGATAAAATCATCATCCTTGGTCGTGCTACCACTAACACCACGGCCTCCACGATGCTGGGTGCGGTAAGTGGAAACAGGCAGTCTCTTAATATAGCCCTGATGGCTAAGCGTAATGGCACACGCCTCGTTAACAATAAGATCAAGGTAATTCACATCACCAATTTCGCCCGTGATCTCGGTTCTGCGTGGGTTCGCATACTTGGTTTTAAGCTCGATAAGTTCTCTGCGAACTTCAAGGCTGATGTTCTTCTCATCAGAAATCAGGACCTCGTAAGTGATGATCTTGCCACGAAGATCATTGTACTCGCGCAGAATTTCATCGCTTTCAAGAGCAGCAAGCTGACCCAATTGCATACGCACCACAGCCTCGGCTTGCGCTTCGGTCATGCGGTATTCAGCAAGTGCGCCCAATTCTTTTTGCAAATCAGCAAAGTTGGCACTACCCAGCGCCTTCGCAAGCACCGCTGATGCAACGGAATGATTCTGCAACCCAATCTTCGCTTCGTTCCTGCTGGGGGAAGTTCTGCAGATGCGAATAATCTCATCAAGTGATGAAATCGCAATCAGCTGACCTTCAAGTACATGGGTCCTGCGTTTGGCTTCACGCAACAAAAACAGAGTTTTTCTACGGATAACCTGGGCTCGGTGCCTAAGGAAGCACTCGATCATCTCCTTGATGCTAAGGGTGCGCGGCCTACCCTCAACAAGCGCCAGAAGAATAATACTGACGGTTTTTTCGAGTGGCGAAAACTGGTAAAGCTGAGCCAGAATAAGGTTTGGATCTGCGCCACGCTTGATTTCTATCACCAAGCGAACAGGTTCGCCCATGCGCACACTGCTCTCATCGCGGATACCCGAAATACCCGTGATCTTTTCATTGCGAACCAGATCAGCAATCGCCTCTGCCAAGCGATTTCTGGTTTGCTGGTAAGGGATCTCCTTAATGATGATCTGGGATTTATTGCCTTCCTCTACGATGACTGCTCTAGCACGAAGGGTAACTTTACCCCTGCCTGTCATGTAGCCTTCAACAATACCCTGCCTGCCACAGATAATTCCACCTGTAGGAAAATCGGGGCCAGGCAAAACTTCCATAATCTCGGGAATTGAAACATCAGGGTTATCCAGAATCATTATCCCAGCATCACAAATCTCACCCAAGTTCTGGGGAGGGATATCCGTTGCCATACCCACAGCAATACCATCCGAACCATTCACCAAAAGGTTGGGAAATCTACTGGGGAGAACCAGTGGTTCACGATATTTACCATCGTAGTTATCTGTAAAGTCAACTGTATCACGATCAAGGTCGTCCATTAACTCCGCAGCGATAGGAGTCAATCTGGCTTCGGTATAACGCATCGCAGCGGGGGGAAGCCCTGCAAGCGAACCAAAGTTACCCTGTGAATGAACCAAGCGATGGCGCCTATTCCAATCTTGCGCCATACGAACCAAGGTGGGGTAGATCACCGCTTCACCGTGGGGATGGTAGCGCTTCATGGTTTCGCCCACGATACCAGCACACTTACTTGTAGAAGAATTGGGCCCAAGGCCGAGATCATGCATTGCAACGAGAATACGCCTTTGCGAAGGTTTCAATCCATCACGAGCATCGGGCAAGGCCCTACTGACGATAACGCTCATGGCGTAAGTCAGATAGCTATCCTTCATCTCATCTGCAATATTCAAAGGCATTGCAGAGGGCACTTCTGGAACCAAAGCATCATCGTCGGGAGGAAGCGTGTTATCCGGCAAAATTGCACCTTTTTCCAATCAAATCATACTAAGAAAGGCAAGCTTAAAGCGATCACTTTAGAGTCATACCTCTTAGTAATTATTTTACGGAAAATGGTAGGTTTTACCACTATTTTCATGGGGTTATTTTTACATCTTTTTGTGCGATTTTTTTTGCCCCCAACCCTTTGCTGTGGTACCATCATTGTTGTTCTGGTTCTAGCACCGGAAATGTTGTTTTACAGCCAGCCTTAATTTACATTTGGAGGTGTTTCGTGCGTCGCTTACTAGGTCTATTTCTTGCAGTTACCGTTTTCTTCATGGCTTCGTTTGCTCAAGCCCAAGCTACCAAGGGCACTCCCAAAGCCCAAGCCACAATGAAATCCCTTGAAAAGAAAATCACCGTTGAATTCAAGGACACCAAACTTACAGATATTATTGAAGAACTCAAAGATCTTGTTAAAGGTGTTCAAATTCGCATGGATAGTAAAGGTGGCGTTTCAGGCAACCGAAAGCTTACCTTCACAGGCAAAGATGTCACCGTTAAAGAAGTCCTCGAAGGGCTCCTCAAGAAAGAAGGCCTTTGCTACGGAATCACCTCCAACGAAAAAGATGCCTATGATGGCTCTGTCTACCTCCGGGTGGGCACCGAGTTTGGCACCTTGATCAACAAGAAGTAATGTTCGTTTACAAAAGATCCCGGTAACTTAAACTTGCCGGGATTTTTTTATGCCCACTTTCAACTTCCCAAACCCCTCGCTTGCAGACCCCGATGGCCTTCTCGCAGTCGGTGGCAATCTTGAACCAGAAACACTTCTTTGCGCCTATCAACAAGGCATCTTCCCTTGGTTCGATGAGGATACCCCAATCCTATGGTGGTGCCCCGATCCCAGAGCCATTCTTGAATTAGATAACCTCTATATCAGCAAAAGATTAGCCCGCACTCTTCGAACCAATAAATTCCAAGTAACCTTCGATCAAGATTTTGATGCAGTTGTTAAAGGCTGCACTTACCGACCCGAAGAAGGAACTTGGATCACTCCTGAAGTTGCAAACGCCTATGGCGAATTTCATCGCAGGGGGCATGCCCATAGTGTGGAAGTTTGGCAGCAAGGGGTTTTAGTTGGTGGCTTATACGGAGTTGCAATAGGCGGTTTATTTGCAGGCGAATCCATGTTCTCCACTGTTTCAGATGCCTCGAAAATTGCACTGGTTGCTTTGGTAAAAAGACTTAAAGAAAAAGGCTATCATCTCTTCGACCTTCAAATCATCAATGAACACACATCCATGATGGGTGCCAGCGAAATATCAAGAGATGATTATCTAGCAAGAGTTAAAAGCGCAATCAAGAAAGATATCTGTTTCTAAATCTAGACTAAGCTTTTAATACGCATCGGGCACTTCGCCACCTCTGGCTGTACCTAGCGCACGCCAAGTTGCAATCGCAATGTTATTTGTTACAAAGCGAATGGAACCATCCACCATGCCAGCGTTAACCCCGCCTGAATGCCTACTTCGGGCAAATTGATTGGAACCATTGCTTGCGGTTGCATTTGTGCAAGGGGGGTTGGGCGCAGCAGGATCGCAATTTTGCGGAGGCACATCGGGAGTGCTGGAATTAGGCCCTGCAAATGTAGTGATGCCACTCGCTGGCCCCCACCAACCAAATCCGCGCAAATCAGCCCGCTGCCCTTGAATCACTTCTGATATCAACAAAGTATTCGAGGTTCCATCGGAAATATGAGAAAGAGGTGAGCCAACATTAGGGTTGAATGGGGCCTGTCCAAAAGTAATCGTAACTCCGCCCACCGTAACTGTAGGCGCTTGATAAATAGTGGTATTGCCATAGTTGATAGCATAATTATGAGATGTCATGCTGCCAATCGGGGCATTAGGGCTATCTTCCGTAGGGCAGGTTAAAACTGCATAGCGCCTCTGGGTAACCTGCACATTAACCCCGCCTGCATATCGTGGCCCGGTGCTGTCATCCCCTCCATAATTCTGATAAATTTTAAAGGCAGCTTCTTGTTCAATGAAAGGAAGAATTGCAACCTGCCAAGTTCCCCAGCAGCAATAAAGATCACCATAATTTACGGTACCAGGAGACATCCCAGCAGGTAATTTTCTTTGGGTATCATGATACGCATGAAAGCCAATTGAAAGTTGCTTGACATTATTCTGGCATTTCATTCGGGAAGCAGCTTCCCGGACTTTTTGCACTGCGGGAAGTAGCAGCCCAATAAGAATGGCAATGATGGCAATCACCACC
>QWPF01000179.1 GCA_003671255.1 Planctomycetota bacterium
AAAGGCGTTTGCCCTTGCTGCCCAACTTCAACTTTGGTCGCTTTTGATGGCACTGTTTATGTTGCATTTCGAAATATCCAAGATGGTTACCGCGATTTTTATATCAGTAGAAGGAAGGCCGGAGCCAGTTCTTTTGAAGCTCCTATCCCTGTTATTTCCCCAACTTGGAAGTTCGATGGCTGCCCTCATGATGGTGCCTCCATGGTTTTGGCAGGGGATACTTTCCACATCACTTGGATGGATGCCCGCTCTGGTTCGCAGCGTTGTTATCATGCTTATGCCAACTGTAATGAAATGAAATTCACTGCAACGGAGTTACACCCCATCACTCAGGGCAGTCAGGGAAATGCCAAGTTGGCGCTGGATGCACGAGGCGATGTGCATGTGGTTTGGGAGGAAAGCAAGGAAGCCGCATTAATAGCTGATGCGGGTGCAGAGCACAAGCATGGTGCGCAGGATTTTAGTGCCGGGGTTGGTCGAAACATCATGGTTGCTACATTCGAAAAAGATACGAAGAAATTTGGCACTGCGAAGACTGTAGATGAAAAATCTGCGGTGTTTCAAACTAGGCCTGCGATTGCAATCGCTCAAGATGGAGATTTGCTTGTTGCTTGGAATGAGCTTTCTGAAGCTGGAAAAGCGATAAAATTCAAAAAAGTAAAGAGCGGTACAATTGTGGTGAAAGAACCAAAACCATGAGTCAGATGCCTGTGAAAGGGAATTCGGTTTTAATCACAACCATGGTTGGGCTATTTGCCATTGCAGTTCTAGGCGGATTATTAATTGGAAAAAAAAGAAGCACATCCGAAACCCAAACCGTTGCTCAACCAGATTCCCGTGGGCAGTTTCTTTATCAGGGAATGTGTGCATCTTGCCATGGTTCAGAGGGAAGGGGCGATGGGGTTTCTGCGGAGAATTTAAAAAGCGCACCGCGAGATTTTTCTCTGCGACCTTGGAAAACTCTGATCGATTTACCTTCGATTAAGAAAGTGATCGTTGAGGGAATTCCTGGCACCGTAATGCCCGGGATGAAAAATGCTTTGGCAGAACCTGATCTGGATTCCTTGGCAAACCATGTATTAAAACTAGCGGATCAAAACCCATCTCCCACTATGAAAGTTTTTTCTAAGACCGACCGGCTTGCTAGTGATGCTGGGTTTGTTTTAGTTGCGAATAGCGCTGCACCATTGTTGCAATTGGAAGATGAGCAGGGGAATAAATTAAAGCTTTCAGATTATAAAGATAAAACAGTGATGCTTCATTTCTGGGGCGTGCAGTGCCCGCATTGCTTAAAGGAAATGCAATCCCTGTTGGAAGTTGAGAAATCGTTTCAGGGAAGATCGTTTGTTGTGCTGCATGTTTGTACGGATGAAGAGGATGCAAAAATTGCGCAACAAATTGCTTCGAAATATGCGCCTGGCATTAAAATTGTTGTTGAAACTTCTGGTATTGGCTTGGCCCGTTATGAGGTGCAAACCCTACCTGCATTCTGGCTGATTGGTGGCGGTGGCCGTACCTTGGCGCGTTCAACAGGTGCCCGGGACTGGGCTTCCAATGCTTGCCTAACCTTTATTGAAAGCCTTATACCAAACTAAATAAGTTACTATTATTGTCGTTTTAATTGCTCATTATTTTTTGTTTCCCTCAACTCCCAACCCTCTTCCATTCAGGAAAAGGGCCTTTTACTCTGCAAGTCCGAGTGTTTTACTTTTTCTTCCCACTTTTTTTACAAAGTCCACCCACGGAGGCGGCTGGGCTGTATTTTTAAGCTCCATTTTTCTGCCTTATTTCTCTGCAAGCATTCCAATCAAAGCACCCATGAACTTTGATTGGTTTAATTAAATATTCAACTAGGCGAATTTTATAGTTCTAAGTTATAATCGAGTTTCAATTCTTATTAAAAATATGTACCGTAATTAAAAGTTTAAAATTCCATTTTGTTGTAAACGGCCACTGATTTGCGTTAATCTAATTTAAAGTGAAGAAAACTAAATCGTTCCATGAAACTTAATCAGGTGGGGCAAGGTATGAAGCTTATGAGAAATGAATGCGTTGCTGCGATTCTTTTGTTATCGATTTTAGAATTAACCCAAAGCTCAGAACCTAAAATAGGCTTGGTCAACTTAGGCAAGAATTTGAATCTAGAGTTAGTTTTGATTCCTTCAGGTAAGTTTACGATGGGGTCTCCTGAGGATGAAAAAGGTCGCAGTAATAATGAAACACTTCACGATGTCACTTTGTCAAAATCATTTTACCTAGGTAAGTATGAGGTCACGCAGGAGCAATGGGAAGCGTTGATGGGAAACAACCCAAGTGCTAATAAGGGGGCCAAGTTGCCCGTAACGGATGTAACTTGGAATGATTGTCAAGAGTTTATCAAGAAACTGAATGCGAACACCAAGGGCGGGTATCGATTGCCTACAGAAGCAGAGTGGGAATATGCTGCTAGGGCAGGTACCAAAACAGCTTTCTCTTTTGGGGAGACTATTGCCCCTAAGGATGCTAACTATTCTGATTCTAAAATTGGTAAACCAAGTGCGGTAGGAAGTTATAAGCCGAATGCTTTTGGATTGTATGATATGCACGGCAATGTTTTTGAATGGTGTCAAGATTGGCGGGCTGTTTATCCTGTGGTTGCGGTGACAGATCCAGTCGGGCCAAATAGTGGAATGATTCGAGTGGTGCGTGGTGGATCATTCAGCTTTGATGCAAGAGATTCTCGCTCTGCGGATCGAGACCTAAGGTCTACCCCTGATGAGCAAAGTGACCATATCGGTTTTCGTCTAGCGAAGTAAAAAAGGCGCAGGTTAAAATGAGGTTGGCAAGTGATCGGTTAATTAAAAATGCTATCAAAAACTAACCGGCATAAAGAATTAGTTTTCTAATGGAGCTTGCTCCGGTTCTACATTTCTTTTTGCACTTACGATTGCAAAAAGAATGATTCCTGCCAGCATTCCCAGTGCGCTGGTCATGTTTAGGCCCAAGCTAACCAGATGACTATTGGTGAAATCCTTGCGGGCTTTCAGGGCGCTTTGCACCAAATCTTGGTTGTATTCTTTTTGTAATAGAACTTGATCGGTAAGGCGGGCGCGCTCGATGCGATCTTTTTCTACCTTCGGTTCCCAAGCCCAGCCTGCGATCGCCAAAAGTAATCCCACGCCAATACAAGCCAGCATGGTTTTCCCTAAAGTTCCTGCAGGATTTCTTCTTTGATTTCCCCATAAAATAATCATCGCAGTGAAACCACAAATCACTTGGATGGAAAAGTAAATGGGAAACGCGGGAGAAACAACAACGCCTGCTAACCTGCTGGCCTGTTCCTTTAATAAAGGGTTAGGGAACCCAGCAGGGGTGTTTGCTTTAAATGCCTCGGGGGTGGGAAGCCAGTAGGGCGGGTTTTCGGTGACACACAATTTTTCGAACCAAGTGAATACACCAGGCCCGATTACCCCGGTAAAGAAAACCACAGTGCCCAGCCAGATCCCTAGCGATAACTGTAGCAGTATACTTGCAACGCTACGCCAAAGGGTTGAATCTTTAACTCGGTTCTCTGCGCCCGCCCAAATCCTACGGATATTAGGGATGTGCTTTATCCAAACTAGGACGGTTGCAAGAAAAGTGAAAGCCAAGAGATACATGCTGCCTTGAGTTCCTGATTTTAAAGCGATGAAAGCTTGAGCTGAACATAATGCGACGGTGGAAGCTAATGACCCAAGCGAGACAAAACCCCAGGAAGAAGTAAAGGCGGCCCAGGTTAGTAGGGCCAGAGCTAACGGAATTGGGACAAGCATCGCCATCGCTCCTGCGCTGGTTGCTATGCCCTTGCCCCCTTTGAATTTTAAATAAATCGGAAACAGATGCCCGAAGATTGCAGCTGCACCCATAAGAATGCCTGCGATTTCAGGCCCTAACGGGGTATCCAGATAAAGCATACCTGCTTTTGCAGGCAATGCGCCTTTCAAAGCATCTAGAACGAAGACCGCAAGGCCGTATTTGGCCCCGAGTACTCTACCCACATTGGTGGCGCCAATGTTGCCACTGCCTTGATTGAGGATGTCGATTCCTTTGATTCTTGCCAAAAAAAGGCCGAAAGGAATCGCCCCAACAAGGTAAGAAACGAGTATTCCAATAGACAGATAACCAAATTGTTCCATGAATTAACTCTGTTTTTGAGTCGAAACACCCACCTAGAACTATCATACAGCTTTTAAAGTGGGAATTGGATGCATATTCTTTGGTAATTGTGTCGATAAATGTGGTAAAGTTATGAAGTTAAGGTTAAAGTAAGATAAGTTACCTACCCAAAGATCATTCCTGATCAAAACTGCTGGAGTTTCGCATGGCTGGCACCAACAAAAGAGCATGTGATGAGTTTAACCTTCTGAGCCATACGCGCAGAGGCTTTATCAAAGCTGGTTCGCTTGGAATGTGTGGCTTGGCTTTACCTCAATTGCTAAGGCAGGAAGCTGTAGCTTCTGCTTTGGGAAAGCCAGTTAATCGCGAAAAGTCTGTAATTATTCTGTGGATGCGTGGCGGCCCTAGTCAGCATGATATGTGGGACCCCAAGCCCGATGCCCCTGTAGAAATTCGGGGCGAGTTTAAACCTATTGCCACTAGTGTTCCCGGAATTCAAGTTTCTGAATTGCTTCCTAAAACAGCTAAGATCATGCATAAGTGGTCGATTATTCGTAGCCTAGCGCATCGTTCGATCGATGGGAATGTTGGGCATTCCGATGGTGATCAGATTTGTTTTACGGGTTACCCCAGCGGCCCGAGCCCTGATACCAATGTAATGCCTAGCTGCGGTTCCCATGCTGCTAAGCAATTGCAACACTTGAACACCGCAATGCCTGCGTATGTGATGATTCCCAAGAATGTTCCTGGAACGGGTTCTGCGTGGTTGGGGAAATCGTATGCAGCGTTTGAAACCTTGGCGGATCCTGCTGCAACGGGGCCATTTAAAATCCCAAACTTTACTTTTGCAGATGGAGTAGATGCGGGCAGATTGGGTGAAAGAAAAGCCCTTTTAGACACTTTGAATAATCCCGACTTAGCTGAATCGATGAAGAATCTGGGAGATTACCAGAATCAAGCACTCGGCATTCTTTCGAGTGGAAAAGCCCGTGCTGCTTTTGATCTCGATAGTGAACCGCAATCCTTGAGAGATCGTTATGGGTTTATGCCCGCATTTGATCCGGGCGATCCGCAACGATGTGGCGCACCTAATTGGGCCCAACGCATGCTGCTTTCTCGCAGATTGGTGGAGGCAGGTGTTAGGATGGTTACCGTTGATTTGCGTTGGTGGGATTTCCACAAGCAAGGCTTTGACTCGCAAAAACGAGGGTTCCTGCCCCGCTGGGATATGGCGTATTCCGCTTTTATTGAAGACATGGAATCTCGTGGATTACTTGAAAATACACTCGTAGTTGCTTGGGGCGAATTTGGCCGAACCCCTGTAATTAATAAA
>QWPF01000018.1 GCA_003671255.1 Planctomycetota bacterium
CGCAGCAGAATTGCGTGAGTTGGTATCCGGTTTGCAAGAAGAAGTTAAAAGCCTTCGAGAAGAACTTGTTGCACTCAAGACTCAGCTTGGTGTTTGATCAAAATTTTTAACAGTATGAAAAGTGGAAAACGAGATGAAAGAACCTGCAGAACCCGTTGAAAAAGCCAAAAGATTAAATCAATACCTTGCTCATGCAGGCATAGATTCCCGCAGGCATTGCGAAATTCTTATCCAGCGAGGGAAAGTTAAAATCGGAGGCGTTGTCGTGCGCGATCTTAGCGCCCGGGTTCGCCCAGGCGAAGTCGTCACCGTGGATGGCCAAGATCTTAACTCCGAGCAGCATGTATATTGGCTTCTTAACAAGCCACAAGGGTATCTTTGTACCAATCATGATCCTGCCCGCAGGCCCTTGGCGAAAGATCTTCTACCCCATGTTAGTGAAAGAATTTTCACGGTGGGCAGGTTGGATGAAGATAGCGAAGGGTTACTGCTTCTTACCAATGACGGGGAATTCGCACAGAAACTGATGCACCCTAAATTTGGGGTCGAGAAGACCTATCATGCACAGGTTGCGGGCCTTCCTAAAAATGAAGATATGCAACAGTTGGTAAAGGGGATTTGGTCGAGTGAAGGGAAACTCAAGGCGAAAAAGGTTCGTATTTTGAAAAGGCAGGGCGAAAGTTCCTGGCTTGAAATCACCCTTTGCGAAGGCAAGAACCGCGAAATCAGAAGAATGCTGGCTAAGTTGGGTCATAAGGTCATCAGGCTGAAACGCGTATCTATTGGCTCTATTAGGCTCGATAGATTGCCCAAAGGGAAAGCGCGCAAGTTGAAAAGTTGGGAATTGAGTTCGCTTATCAAAATTGCAGATCAAGCCATTGTGCAGGAATGATTCTATGTTTCAAGAAAACGCCAAAGTTGTTGATCATTTCACGATTGCAAGCAAAACCCATTTGATAAGGCTGCAGTGCCCTAAAATTGCTTCACTTATCAGGCCGGGGCAATTTGTGATGATCAAACTCCCGGGGGGAAATGATCCTCTTCTTGGTAGGCCTTTCGCTCTTTACGACACGACTCTTGATGATCAGGGCAAGCCCACAGGAATCGAAATCGTATACCTTGAACTTGGGAAAATGACTTCTCTTCTGCCTGCTGTTGTTCCAGGCCAAACAATTGATATATGGGGGCCTTTAGGCAAGCCCTTTCCCATTTTTCCTAACAAAGATCATGTCGCTTTTATTGCAGGAGGCATCGGACAAACTCCTTTCCTGGCCTTTGGAAAACAATTACTCGGCATCAAAGCATATGGCGGTGATGCACTAAAAAAATCGCTTAATAAGATCACGATGATTTACGGAGTCCGCTCTGCGCCTTTTCTTGCAGGTATTGACCATTTTGAAAGTATTGGTTTGAATTTGTTTTGTGCAACCGATGATGGTTCCAAGGGCTTTCATGGTCGCGTAACAGAATTACTTAAAACATTGCCCATGGCTGATCATTGGTATGGGTGCGGCCCCGAACCCATGCTTCATGCGCTTTGCAAACTTGCCCTAGAGCAAAACATGCCATGTCATGTTTCGCTTGAATCCCCCATGGCTTGTGGTTTGGGAATTTGTTTTAGCTGTGTTGTAAAAGTAAAGGCAGAGGGCGGTTGGGATTATAAAAGAATCTGCGTGGATGGCCCGGTTTTTAATGCAGATACTTTAGTTCTTGATTAAGCAGCCTTTTTTATGTTTTTGTTATAATAATTATAAATCTTGAATCAAAAGTTTGTCGTTCACCGTCTTAATATTAGAGGTTATGATATATATGGCTTCTGCTCTTGATATCAGGAAATGATTTCCTGTTTTTAAAGGTTTAAAAATGTCTACAGCTATCAATGCCACTTGCCCTGGTTGTAAAAAAGTTCTTAAGGTTCCGACCCAATGGGTCAACCAGGTTATTCGCTGTAAATTTTGCAACATGGCTATGCAAATAAAGCCTAATATTCCGCAACCGCAATCGGGTGCAAAAACAAACCCAACCCGGCAACCTCCGCAAACCCCGGTTGTACCTCCGGTGCCTTCTGCTGCTGGTCGTAATGGCGTTCCACCTATGCCTAGCGTTCCGCCAATACCCGTAAATCATGCGGGATCTCAATCTGTGACAAATCAGTTTGGGTTAACTGATGTGAATTACGACTCATCGTATACTTCGAAGTACCGCAAGAAAAAAGTGAACTGGGTTATTCCCGTCGTTGTCTTGTTGTTTATGGGTATTTTAGGCGTAGTTTTGGTCATGGCGGTGCCTTACCTTAAAGATAAATTGAAAGAAAAAGACGGGGATATGGCTGTTGTTGATGGTAAAGGAAAGCCCAAGGATGCAGATCAAATTGACCAAAATAAAGATGGAAATAAGGGGAAGGGACCGGGGGAAAACAAAAAGAAGGGTGATGGTGCAGTTTCGACTTCACCCTTCCCTAGGCGGGCCTTGGTTGTAAGCATTCACAATTACCTTTACGCCAACCCAACCCAGTATGGTTTGATGGTGCAAGGCATGAAAAATATTCCAGCTATTTCTAAATATTTGACAAATCAGATGCGGGTGCCTGCGAACCAAATCATGCACCTTAGTGATGCAGCAAAAGAGAATCCCACTCCCCCTACAAAATCTGTTGTTGAAAGCACGATTACAGAGTTTTTAAAATCATCTCGAAAACAAGACCATGTAATGCTGGTTTTTGTTGGGCATGCTGTCGAAAATGATGGACAAGTTTACCTCGCACCTATTGAAGGTGATCTTACAGATCCAACAAGCCTAATCCCCTTGGCATGGCTTTATAAGGAACTAGATACTTGTGCTGCGCATCAGAAAATTCTTGTACTGGATGTTTGTAGATTCAGTCCCACGATTGGTATTGAGCGCCCGGGCGGCCAACCTATGAGCGCAAAAATGGAAGAAGTCATCAAGGCTGTTCCTGCTGGCCTTCAGGTGATCACCGCATGTTCTGCGGAACAGCGATCAATGGAAACAGATGGCGAACCATTGGGCGTATTTTTGGATGGTTTTGTGGATGCTTTGCAAAAAGGTGTTCAAGGTCAGATCCAAAGGCAGGGCGATAATATTCCTATTGATAAGCTTTTTGAGGCCACTGTTAAAAATGTTGATGTCCTTGCAGAGGAACAAAAATTCAAGCAAACTCCTAAAATGTATGGGGTGTTTAAAGATAATGGTGCAGAGTTTGACCCTTCTGAACCCATGCCTCCCAAACTTGCCATTGCTGGTTTTAAACCTGTTAGTAAAGAGGGTATTGCGCTTGTTAAATCGGTGCTCGAGGAAATTGGGGCGCCCCCGGTAAAAGCTTCTGAAATAGATAATTCAATTCGTTTGGAATATCTTCCCCCGATTGCGGATAAGATCATCAAAGAATATGCAAAAGTAAATGGACCTGATACGGAGTTACAGCAAAATGTTAAAAAAGCACGCATTGAGCTTTGGGTGATCTCATCTCTGCCTCCTCCCGATGATATTAAAAAAGAAGTAAATGAAAAAAGAACCAAGTCCAAAGTAAATCTCAGCGTTCTTAAGGATGGATATCGGGCACCTTCCAATGAAATCACCTTTAAGATGGGCCAGAAACGGAGTTACAGCAAAATGTTAAAAAAGCCCGCATTGAGCTTTGGGTGATTTCATCTCTGCCTCCTCCCGATGATATTAAAAAAGAAGTAAATGAAAAAAGAACCAAGTCCAAAGTTAATCTCAGCGTTCTTAAGGATGGATATCGGGCACCTTCCAATGAAATCACCTTTAAGGCAGGTATTGAAAATGATGAGAAAGAGGTCGCCCGCATGTTTGTAAACTTACTGGAAGCTCTTGATGACCTTAAGAAAAGTGAAGAAATGAAAGACGCTGAAAGTAAGCGTTGGCAGGCGAATTATGATTTCATTCGCGCACGCCTCGAAGCCCAGATCGCTTACCTTTACGAATACCAATCAATGCTAGGTCAGATGCGCAAAGAACTTCCTGCAAGGGATGCCAAGCTGCATGGCGGCTGGAAATTAGCCGCAACAGCAAAACTGCAAGGCGATAGCGCAGGCAAGAAACTTGCAAAAGAATCCACTAAAACTATGGAAGCACTGGTTAAGAATACGGCTGGCAGCCCTTGGGAAGTGCTCGCTAAGCGCGAAAAATTCACCACCTTGGGGCTTGAGTGGCAGGGAACAAAATAGCTTTTATACTGACTTATAACCTTGGTTTAAGTCTGCGCTCTCTGGGGTTTCTTGCCAGCATTTGATTGTATCAAACGGAATTCTGTTTGGTGCGTTACCCACGATATCAGGTTCCACCCCTGCATAATAAAGAGGCCATACATAGAGACTGTTTGCAGATCGATCCCAACCTTCCGACCATTCCTGCCAGGTCAGTGGTTGTCTGCCGAATAAAAGTCTTTCTGCATCGAGTGTGTTTAGTGTGCATGCCTTTTCAAGATTTTTAACTTGAAGTTTTAGCAGGGGTTCGCCTGTATTAATCGGTACGAGTATCGTGCTTTGGTTTTCAGAAAAGAGTACGAGATTTCCTTCAGATATTTTCCAATCTGATACCCAGCTTGGCAGATTGCTGGTCACTTGTTCCTTCGAAATTTCAATTCCAGCGAACTTGTACAATCCCGCGATACCCAAACTTAGGCACCGATTTTGCTGTTCATTTAAAGCAAGTGTGCCACCCGGTTTGGATACACTTCCCATAAGTATTCCATCGACCAACTCTAGGGAAATTTTGAACGAGGCGTAACCGTTATCATCCATGCCCGTCATTTCTGCTTCAATCCGATTTAGCCCTAAGGAAATTTCTGAAACTCGAAGGGGTTTAATAAATGATTTGTTGTTTTGTTGCATCGGTATAAGCAGATCCCGTTCAATAAACCGTGCTAGTCTTTCTTTGATGGTTTGTAAATCCAGCCTCAGCGTTCTTGCTTTGCGCCAATCGCTTCTTGATACTGCTTCCAATTCCGCCTTTCGTAATTTCATAAAAAGTTTGGGTATTGTTCCAGAGTGGAATCCTAGTTTTAGAAGTTGCGGGATGGTTTCGCCATGAGTTCCTACCGCCATTGGCCGAAGTGATTGAGGCCTATTAGCCCTGTATAATCCCCAGTTTTCTTTGGTTTCCCAGAAAAGAAAGCCGAATAAGTTGGGCATGAGCCAGATGGTTGTGCCAAAGAATAAGTTTGAAACCACATCGCCAATGAAAGGCGAGAAGAAGTGAACGATTTCTGGAGTGAGCGGGATGATAATTGGGTAGGTGAATTTTGCAGCTACGGAAGAAATGGGAAATTTGATCGGGTTGATACCCGGCTCAATCAAAACAACGGTATAAAAGCGCAGAAAAAATGCGATAGGCGACCAAAGCAATCCTAATATGCCACGCAATGCTACCTGCCATGGTTTTGCCCGCCCTCTTAACCTTAACCAATCATTAACCCATTGCAGTACAAACTCAAGCCCTTCGATGGTTTTCTTGAAACTTTGGACCATGATGGTGAAGAGAATGGAAATCAATCCATCTTGGACTAATTTCCCCAAAGTCATCACCCCTGAGATTGCAAATTCTGACAATAATCTTCCCGGCCTTGAATTAAGTAACAAGGTAAACCCGATGAAAAGAACAATCTCGCCTACATGATAGGGGTAGGATTTAGGTAACCTGAGATTGCAAATTCTGACAATAATCTTCCCGGCCTTGAATTAAGTAACAAGGTAAACCCGATGAAAAGAACAATCTCGCCTACATGATAGGGGTAGGATTTAGGTAACCAAAGGGCGATGGCTTCGGTAAATACAAGGGGTTTGAGTATCAGTGAATAAATAACCTGTACCGGTAAGCTTTTCCAGATTAATAAAAAAGGATTCCAAGTAAGAAGGGCTGAAGGGATCTTGTAAAAGATAAACTTTGCGGTTTTCCAAAAGTACAAAAGTACTTCGAGAACAAAAGTTCGGAATGAAGTATTGTTGATGATGCCAAAAAAGAATATGCCAAGAGCAATAAAAGCTAATGTTCTGGTCAAATCAGGGATGCGTTCCCCGGAAATTTTATCATTAATTAAATCCGCAGATTCGATAAGTAAAAACGAACCACCAAAGGGAAGAGTAAGAAATTTGGTAAGAGTTCTGCCCGTTGCGGTACCGAAGTTTAATGCAGTGGATTTTTCAAGCCAGCGTAGATAAAAATCACTGCGCCTATAAATCCCATCTAATTGTACGGAAAGATTTTCATCTAAAGTAAGAAGTGCATCTCCCTTAAAAAAAGATGAAGCATCTCTGACATCTTCAAGTTTAAGGTGATTTCTGGAAATCATATCCCGTAACTCAGAGTAATTGAGGTACCCTTGTTCAATAATAAGGTCGAGAAACTCCTCGACTAATCTTCGCCTGGCTATTTCGCCAAACGCCCCCTCACCTTTTAATCCAACCAATTGCAAATTGTTTTCAATGATTGGGCGGATTTCATTGCGAAGCTTTTTTTCATTTTGCTTCCAAACCAATTGGAGCAGGGTTTCCAGTTTTTTTCGGTCTGCAAAGGCCAACCTAGTTGTGATGGCATTAAGGCTTGCTTCTTTAAGCCTTTGGTGGATTTTTATTAATCGTTGAAAACGCAATGGGCGTTTCATTGATTTTTTTCCCAACGACATTGCCCAGCCTAAAATATCAATTCGGTATATTTCCTGTTCGTAATCTTCGCACGCACTTTGTAGTTCTGTAAGCAACCTAGCTTCTACGGGAAAAGATCCTTGATCCGCTTTATCTAAAAGAGGCAGAAGTGCTGATTCCCAGTTTTGGAAATCATTTGAATTGAAATTTAGTGCAGATTGAAGCCTTTTAACAAGTTTACGGATTTCCTTGTGTGCTTTTTCGAGGGTGTCAGGCGATAACTCCGCTGGCGCAACCCGGTTTGCCTGGGTCCATAATATTGCAGATTCGGTTGCATTGTTGAGTAGAGATTCTTTTTCTGCCTGTTCTGAAAGCCTTTTAAAATATTCGCTCGATTCTTCTGCGTGGGTTTCAGGAGTGGGATGGGGGTTTTGAGTTCCAGTTAATCGGGTTTCCTGAAAAATGACATCCTCTGAAACATCATCCTTAATAATTAAGAGTAAGGCTTCGTAATCCTTGATCGAAGGGAAATAGTTCGTAAGAAGGTTTTCTGAAAAGCGATAGAGTTCTGCAAAGCAAGCTGCAAATGAAATATATTTGTCTGTAATGTCTTGTTCAGGAAAAATCTTATGTTCTTGTTCCAATACCATCAAAGCTTCAGAAAAAACGGTCCGCCCTATGGTTTTGATTTTGTTTTCAATCTTTGTGCTAGATAAAAGCCCTTGCTCTTTAAGCTCGAAAAATTTAAGTTTTACCTCTGCATGAAAAATCCTGCGCCAATACAAAATGTTGCGTTGTTCGGTATTGAATTTCCCGGACATTTCGCTTTCAACTTTTGCAAGGAGTAATATTCTTCCAAAAGGCAGAGAGCCGATTTCCAATTCAAATTCAATTTCTTGAGCAATGGCGTTGAGGGTTTCAAAATCTGTCCAAACGGAATCAACATTGGAAAACTGGCCAGAAATCAAACCCAAGATTGCTGGAAGTTTGCGTTGGTGCAAAACAACCTTATCCACAACTTTTCTTGGGACAAGTAAAAGTCTCGGTTCAATGCTCTTTAATTCGAGTTCGATGTCGCTTCTGTACATAGGTTTCTACATTTTTAAAATTACTTATCACAATATAAGAACAGGAATTCAAACGATTTTCGAGAATTCTTTTTAATATTTGTTTTAAAATTCATTTCTAAATTACAATAAGGTTGGGTTATGAGTTTAATCTCTAGAATTATGGGTAAATTATGAATATGTCAGAACTTTCAAGCAATCTTAAACAGCTTAAGGCCACAGATTGGAAGTCAAAACCGGTTAAGGAAGAAATCCGGGGCAATCTTCTTAAGGCACTTAAAAATAATAAGCCCTTGTTTCCTGGAATTATTGGTTATGAAAATACGGTTTTGCCTTCTTTGCAAATTGCCCTTCTTGCTAGCCATGATATTCTTTTTCTAGGAGAAAAAGGTCAGGCTAAAAGTAGGCTTATGCGTTCATTGATTCAGTTTCTTGATGAGTACATTCCTTATATTGATCATCCTTCGATTCCCGTACACGAAGACCCTTACAATCCGATTACCACAGCGGGTAAAAAATTTCTTGCCCAGCATCCTGATGATCAGGTTCCGATCGGGTGGTGGAAGCGTGAAGATCGATATGCCGAAAGGTTGGCTCCTGGTACAAAATTCGCTGATATCATTGGTGAAATTTCTTGCCCAGCATCCTGATGATCAGGTTCCGATCGGGTGGTGGAAGCGTGAAGATCGATATGCCGAAAGGTTGGCTCCTGGTACAAAATTCGCTGATATCATTGGTGAAATTGATCCAGGTAAGTTGGTTTCTGGTGTAAGCATGGCAAATGAAGACGCTCTAGCTTTTGGACTAATACCAAGAATGCATCGTGGTATATTTGCAATGAATGAAATTCCAGAGTTGGATGAGTTGGTGCAGGTTGGTTTGTTTAATGTTTTGGAAGAGCGGGATGTTCAAATTCGTGGTTATCCCATTAAGTTTGATATCGATATTTTTGTTCTTTTTTCTGCTAACCCCTCAACTTATAACCGCAGTGGTAAAGTCATCCCGCAGCTTAAGGATCGAATAGGCTCGCTTATTCAAACTCATTATCCACTTGATCGGGATGGCGGGATTGAGATTATGGAGCAAGAAGCAGGGAATGTTGAAGATAAAGAATTTCCTGTTGCTGTTCCTAGATTTATGAAAGAGATCGTTGAACAAATTAGCAGGTCTGCACGAAAATCGAAGTTTATTGATCAGCAGTCTGGTGTAAGTGCGAGGTTTTCCATTGCCAATTATAAGACCATGATTGCCAGCGCTAGGCGTAGGGGTGTTTGCCTTAACGAACCCTCTGCAGTTCCTAGAATCAGTGATCTGTCACATCTTGCATCATCATCGCTAGGGAAGTTGGAACTTGATTTGATGGGTAGTCATCAGATGTCTGAAAAACAGATTCTTGATTCTTTGATAGCTGATGCGGTAAAAGTTGTGTTTCAAGAATATGTTGATGCGGGCGGGTTGGAAGAGATATCACAAGTGTTTGGTAAAGGTGTGAAGATTGAGGTGGGAGATATGCTTCCCTCTTCGCATTATGCGGAAAGAATCAAAGTGATTCCCAAGGCTTGGGAGAAAACCTTTGAAGTAAACCCAAGTGAAAATGATGCAGTTCGAGCTTCTTGCATCGAATTTGTACTTGCGGGTTTGCATGCATCCGACAAGATTTCCCGTTCTTCAAAGCATGGCCGAATTAGTTACGAATTACGCTAAAAGGGGTGGTATTGATGGCATCTGAACCCAAGTTTGGTGGCATTGTTCATACTTATCAAAAGTATGATCCGGTAAGTTTCCCGAACCCTAGTTCGGATGCCCCGGATCTTGTTTCCCCTGCGTTTGAACACATGATGCATTATGGTTCCCTCAAAAGATTGACCGAGGAGCAGTTAGCTAAAGCTGTGCAGATAGACCCTAGTCAAATTCAAGGATTTGGACCCACCATGGAAAGGTTGATGGAGGTTCTTGAAGCTAGGAAACGAAAAATTCTCGAAACCTTTGAGACGGAGTCGGTGATTAAGGAGGCCAAAGAAGAGTACGAGGATTCTTATCGAAACTTAAAACCCCCCAAAAGTATTGCTGATGAATTCAAGAAGGCGACCAAGTCGGAACAATTGAATCAAATCGAAGATCTTTGGTACAAAGCGGGTGGCGAAAAGTCTCCTTTTGGAAATCAATTGCTCGGAGTGTTTGAAGCTCTAGCCAGCAAATACCAGATTGATATACTCGCATCTAAATATGAATTCACGGGGTCGCAATCTCTTGATGTTCCCAAGGGATTGGAAGTAAAAGCCGAGCTCGAGAAAATTGATGAGCTATTAAAGCAGTTAAAAGATGCTATGGAGAATGCCCAGATTGGTGTCATCAACATGGAGGAACTTTCTGAATATTTGGAATCAGGCGACATGGACCAGTTGAATGCGTTGCAAAGGCAGATTCAGGAAATGATCAAGGCAATGCAGGAGAATCAGGGTATAGATTCTGATGGTAAGAATCTCAAGTTGACTCCCAAGGCCTATAAGATCTTTCAGTCCAAGCTTCTCGGTAAGATTTTTGATCAGCTAAAAGCTTCCCGGTCAGGTAGACACATGGTTGGAGTTTCAGGCGAAGGTTCTGTAGAAACCCAAAAGACCAAACCTTTTGAATTTGGTGATTCACTTGCCAGCCTTGATATTCAGTCTTCCATTTTAAATATGCTGGTTCGTTCGGGTGGAAAGATGCCTGAATATCTTCATGCCGGGGATTTAGTCGTCAACAAAACTAAAAATAACCCCAAGTGTGCCACTGTAGTCCTTCTCGATATGTCTGGATCAATGCGATACGATGGGCAGTATGTGAATGTGAAACGAATGGGCTTGGCTCTTGATGGCTTGATTCGTTCGGAATATCCGGGTGATAGGCTGCACTTTGTAGAGATGTACACCTTTGCCAAGGTTCGGAGCAGTTCAGAAATAGTATCTTTGATGCCCAAGCCTGTGACGGTTTTTGATCCAGTTGTTAGGCTTAAGGCTGATATGTCGGACCCCGATATAACAGAGATGGATGTGCCTCCTCACTTCACTAATATCCAACATGGATTACAGCAGGCCCGCAATCTTCTGGCTAATTCCGATACTTGCAATAAGCAGGTTATGATTGTTACCGATGGTTTGCCCACTGCGCATTTTGAAGGCAAGGATTTGTATCTTTTTTATCCTCCCGACCCAAGAACCGAGGCTGCAACATTGAAGGAAGCAATGCTTTGCGCACGCGAAGGAATCACCGTAAATGTGTTTCTTATGTCCTCTTGGAATCAATCATCTGAAGATGTGCAATTTGCATACAAGATGGCTCAAAGTTCGAAGGGCAGGGTTATATTTGTCGCGGGCAAGGATCTTGATCGCTATGTAATATGGGATTACCTTTCTCGAAGAAAAACCATTCTGGGTTGATCACTTAGAGGTTGCTTCCATTGGTTCATCGATTAGCATACTACGATGATTAATACCTGGAGGCTTTGATGACCCGAAAATTGCTAAGTGATTTTGATATCGCACGATATCATGAAGATGGTTTTGTCATATCTAAATCTTTTTTTGATCCCCAAGAAATTGATCTTTTAAGTAAGTCTGCAAGGGAAGATCACGAACTTGACAAACACTCCTTTGGAAGGCGCGATGGCGAAGGTGGCACTGTCAAACTCGCTCTTTGGAATCACCCCGGGGATGGGATTTATGGAATGTTTGCTCGGTGCGAGCGCATGGTTCGTTCGGTAGAAAAAATCCTTGATGGTGAGGCTTATCATTATCATTCTAAAATGATCATGAAGGATGCAAAAATTGGTGGCGCTTGGGCTTGGCACCAAGATTATGGCTATTGGTATCAGAACCATGTTCTTCGTCCGCTGCTTACAAGTGTAAGTATTGCAGTAGATCCTGCCACCCGAGAAAATGGCTGTTTGCAAGTTATTGCGGGGTCGCACCATTGTGGGCGAATAAACCATGTTTTATCAGGGGATCAGGCTGGAGCAGACATGGAAAGAGTCAATGATATCTTAAAAAGAATGCCCTTGGTTTATTGTGTCATGGAGCCCGGTGATGCGATATTTTTTCACCCTAATTTGCTGCATCGATCAGACCAGAATAATTCGGATAACCCAAGGTGGTCGATGATTTGCTGCTATAACGCTGCAAGAAACAATCCCGCAAGGGAATCCCACCACCCCTCTTATACTCCTTTGCATGTGGTTTCAGATGCAAAGATAAAAGAAGTTGGAATCAAGCGTTTTATAGATGATAAATCGGATGTTGCGTGGTTGAGTGATACGAAGGATAAAAGTGCAAAGGTTCTTGATTCCTAGATAAAGTTCAAACCCGCTAATTAAGGTTTGGCCCAGACTTGCGCCAGATGTAACAAAACTTCAACAGCCTTTTCCATTTCTTCGAGGCATGTCCACTCCAAAGGGGAATGGGGATTGTGCTCTCCTGTGGATAAGTTGGGAGTTGGAAGCCCTATTTCTGTCATCCTTGATCCATCGGTGCCACCTCTCACTGAAGTTACCTTTGGTTGCAACCCTGCGAGTTTCATGGCTTCTACAGCAAAAGGTATCGCCCGGGGTTCTTTGCTCATTCCATCCGCCATATTGCGATATTGTTTTGTCACAATAATATCAAACTTTGCTTCGGGGTATTCGAGTTGGATTTGAGAAGCGATCTGAGAGAGGAATGCTTCGTACTCGCGGAGTTTTTTGGAATCAAAATCGCGCAATAGAATCTTGATCGTCACCTCTGCGACGCCTCCTGCAATAGTGTAAGGGTGAAGAAAGCCCTCCATTCCCTCGGTAGTTTCAGGTGCAAGTGTTTTTGTAGGCAATCTCTCGATAAAAATTGCAGCAAGACGGATGGCATTGGTCATGCGGTTTTTTGCAATGGAAGGATGGATATTTCTACCATGAATGGTGACAGTTGCCAGATCTGCAGAGAATGTTTCGCCATCGATTTCGCCCTGCCCACCGCCATCCAATGTGTAGGCTGCAATTGCTCCTAATTCTTTAAGATCTAAATGGTTTACGCCTTTGCCTATTTCTTCATCGCAAGTAAAGCAGATGCGTATATCGCCATGAATAATGCTATTGTTTTTGATTAATTCCTGAGCAGCTTGCATGATAACAGCAACGCCTGCTTTATTATCTGCTCCTAAAAGTGTAGTCCCATCGGTGGTGATGATGGTTTTTCCTTTGAGGGGTGGTAGGTCGTGATTTTCGTTGGCAGTGATGATCTTGGTTTTATCTTTTGGAAGGATGATATCTTTACCATCGTAGTTTTCATGAATAATGGGAGCGACATTTTTGCCCGAGGTTTCAGGAGATGTGTCCATGTGGGCGACCCAGGCTATCGTGGGGATAGATCTACCTGCATTGTTAGGTATTGTGCCAAATACTAGGCCATATTCGGTTTGGTAGGCATCTTTGATTCCGATTTCATGAAGTTCCTTAACCAGCATTTTGCCTAATTCTAATTGTCCTTTTGTACTGGGATAAGTTTTGGAGTTCTCATCTGCCTGAGTATCAATTTTCACATAGGCGCAAAAGCGATTGAGTAAGCTGTTATTGTTCATGATTTCTTTTTTCCTTTGGTTGGTGTTTTGATAACTCCCTTTCGTGGGCATAGATCGCTTAAGGCGCAATCTTCACACTTGGGCTTTCTGCTGGCGCAAACTTTTCTGCCATGGTCGATTATCCGAAGGCCAAATATTGTCCACTCTTCTTCTTTTATCACCCGATGCAAATCCAATTCTATTTTTACGGGATCCTTGGATTTCGAAAGCCCCAGCCTAAAGCTTAATCTTCCTACATGGGTATCGACTGCATGGTCGATTATCCGAAGGCCAAATATTGTCCACTCTTCTTCTTTTATCACCCGATGCAAATCCAATTCGATTTTTACGGGATCCTTTGATTTCGAAAGACCTAGCCTAAAGCTTAATCTACCTACATGGGTATCGACTGGCAGGCCTGGAATGCCATACGCATGTCCCAAAACCACATTTGCAGTTTTTCTGCCTACGCCTGCAAGAACCACTAATTCTTCCATGGTTTTTGGTACTTCCCCTTGATGATCCTTAACCAATGCTTTGCAGCAAGCTATGATGCTTTTGGTTTTGTTTTTATAGAACCCGGTGGATCGTATGAGTGATTCGATTTCATTGGGGTTGGCATCTGCGAGGCTGAAAGATGTGGGAAAGCGCTTGAAAAGGGCAGGGGTTACCATGTTTACTCGTACATCCGTGCATTGTGCTGAAAGGATGGTTGCGATTAAAAGTTGCAATGGAGAATGGTAAGTCAGCGCACAATATGCGTCAGGGTAAAGCTCTTTAAGTCTGTTTGCCAATCTTTGGGATCGTGCTTTGAGTTCTTTGCTGTTTTCCACGCTTTAACTTATTCCTTTTCTTAAATACTCTTAGACCAACAATTATTGAGCCTACCTAATGATAAATATAGACTGGAGTACGGATTCCATTACCATGAGGAAAGTTTAATTGTACCCGCTAATGAAAGAAATGATTTTATGAGGCAAATTGGTTTTATTCCTGATCCTGTAGATGCCAGGAAGTTCGAAGATTACCTTTACACCCAAGGCACCATGGTTCGCATGGATAGGCATAACGCTGGCTATAATGTGTGGGTATTGGATGAGGATAAACAGATTCTGGGTAAACAGGAATTATTGAAATACCTTGAGAACCCTCAAAATGGGATTTATGGCGATGCGGTGTTAATAGCAAAAAATCAGCGAATTAAACAAGAAAAAGAAGATAGAGCAACCCCTGAATATAAAGTTGAGTTTTCGGATCAAGTTGTTCAATTTCCCCGAATCACTTTTCTACTTGCAATTTGCATCCTTGCGGTAAGTGTACCCATGCTTTTAGATGATGAAAAAAAAGTGCAAATGGTCCGGGTTTTTGGTTTGGCCGGACAGGGGATGGGCCTATTTTCAAACTTGGCATTTTCCACTGAGCCATGGCGTTTGATCACGCCTGTTTTTCTTCACTTCGGACCACTTCATTTACTCTTTAACATCATGTTATTATTTGAATTTGGACGCTTGATCGAATTTCAACGAGGAGCCATCAAATTCTTTTTTTTATTCTTTGCAATGGCACTCTTTTCAAACCTTGCTCAACTTTTTCTGGGCGGGATTAGTTTTAACCAAGGCCTTCATCTTGGGCCCGCATCGACTTTTGGGGGAATGTCGGGAGTAATCTACGGGCTATTAGGCTATGCTTGGATGAAAGCAGAATTTCAACCCGAACTGATGAAAGCAGAATTTCAACCCGAACTTGGAATAAGTGTTCCAAGTTCTACCGTAAAATTCCTGCTTTTTTGGCTCGTATTATGCATGACGGGAATATTGGGCCCCGTAGCCAATGTCTGCCATGTCAGTGGCTTACTTGCCGGTTTGATTCTCGGATTATGCCCAAGGAAATTTACCCTTTAAATAGTTAAAGGGTTGGCCCGATGCTCCAAGGTGCAAATTCCTCTTCTCCAACTCCGTTGATTTCACTCTTGGTTTTTTTACCACTTGCAACTTCAAGTATTTCTTCGAATATTTGCTTCCCAACTTCTTCTACAGGGGTTCCTTCAAGAATTACACCTGCATTGATGTCCATGTCGTCAATCATGTGATGATACATGGGCGAATTCGTTGCAACTTTAATGGAAGGCGCAGGTTTGCATCCGAAAACAGAACCCCTCCCCGTGGTGAATACTAAAACATTGGCACCCCCTGCAACGATTCCTGTCATGCTCACAGGATCATAACCAGGTGTATCCATCACAACAAAACCTTTTGCTTTAACCGGTTCAGCATACCGAACTACATCCACCATTGCAGTGCTTCCACCCTTCGCAATTGCGCCTAAAGATTTTTCAAAGATCGTGGTAAGCCCGCCATCCTTATTGCCAGGGGATGGATTATTGTTGATTTCAGCACCAAAAATACCCGTGTACCATTCCCACCATTTGATTCTATCCACGAGTTTTTGGCCGACTTCCTTGGAGATGGCTCTTCGTGTAAGGAGGTGTTCAGCCCCATAAATCTCGGTAGTTTCCCCAATGATTGAGGTTCCTCCATGTGCAATTAATAAATCAGAGGCAATTCCAAGAGCGGGGTTTGCAGTGATTCCGCTATTGCCATCGGACCCGCCACAATTCGTTCCCAGAATAATTTTATCTGCGGAAATTTTTACCCGCTTGTGTTGGTTAACCGAAGGAAGTAGTTCAGCAATGGCTTTAATGCCAGCATCAACAGTTTTTTTAATGCCACCACATTCTTGAATACTTAACACCAGTGGTTTATTTTTCGTGCCATTCAACTGAATGAGATTCTGGTTTTCGATCAGATGGATTGCCTGGCCTGTTTCACAGCCAAGGCCAATTAAAATATAGGCAGCAACATTTGCATGCTTGGCAAAGCCCGCAAGGGTCAAATCAAGTTGATTATGGTCGGGCCCGTTGTATTGCATTGCGCAACCAGCCTTGTGGGTGATCGCTACGACGCCATCAACATTCGGGTATTGCTTTAGTAAATCGGAAGCACGAAATCGTTCGGAAATGTATTTACTGGTACTGGATGCACAATTAACGGTGCTTATAATTGCGATGTAATTGCGTGTGCCATACCTGCCATCCCCACGGTCGTAACCCATGAAGTGCCGTAGTTCTGAAGGTTTAGCAGGGGGTTGCGGGAGATCTGCACAAAAGGCGTAGTCTCTAGCGAAATTTTCTGCCCCTATATTATGAACATGAACATGATCACCAGGATTAATGTCATTGGTTGCAAAGCCAATAATCTGGCCATATTTGATGACCGTTTCGCCCTTTTTGATATGCTTTAGAGCCATTTTATGGCCTAAACCAATTCTTTTAGAAGGCGCAATTTTATCCCCACCGACATCGATTGAAACGCCTGTTTCCAGTGTACGCGTCGCAATTGCAACATTATCTTCAGGGCGTAAATGAATTGCTGGTGGGACTTCAATTTTGCTTGCCATCTTTTGCTCCATTGATAGAAATAAATATTCTCATCATCAATTTATTGATTTTAACCTTCGTGAGAGTAGTCTATCTCAACCCTTTTGATTTTGTGAAGAATTAGCGTGAATTAAACAATTAATTTTTTAGTTGTATATTCTTTGTTAGTCTAGTCTTATGAATGAATGATTTATGTAATATTAGGATTTTTTATACATGCTTAACTGCCATGTAGGAACATTCACAGCAGATATTTCCCCACCCTTAGGCCATCCACTTTGTGGAGGTGGCATCGAACCTGTGCGTGGGCAAGATGATCCATTGGAAGCTGTTGGAATCGTGCTTTTGGGTTGCGGTGCGCCCGTGGTTCTGTGTGCTTTAGATTGGTGTGAGATCCGCAATGATGCTCATTTAAAATGGCGCCAAGCTCTTGCAGATGCTGCTCATACCACCATCGAGCGTGTGTTTGTGCATGCAGTGCATCAGCATAACGCACCAATTGCAGATATTGAGGCTGAAAAAATAATTAAAACCAACAATGCTTCGTCCAGCTTGGATGTCAAGTATTTTGATCAATGTCTATTAAAAACTGCAGAGGCATTGAAGGCTGGCCTTGCAAAAACAAAAAAAATAAATCGAGTTGGAACGGGTTATGGCAGGGTGAATCAAGTTGCATCGAATCGCAGAATTCTTGATGCGCAAGGGAAAGTAAAACATACTCGTACCAGTGCTACTAAAAGCAAGGAAGTTCGAGATTTTCCCGAGGGGTTGATTGATCCAATCCTTCGAACTCTCAGCTTTTGGATGGGTGAAAAGCCCGTTGTCGCAGTTCATTATTATGCCACGCATCCAATGAGTTATTATGGTGATGGCATGGTGAGTTCCGATTTTTGCGGCTTGGCTCGAAGAAAAAGACAATCTGATTCCCCTTCAGTTTTCCAAATGTATTTCACTGGGTGTGCCGGGAATATTACCGCAGGAAAATACAACGATGGCAGTAAAGAAAATCGTGCCATATTACGGGATAGGATTTATCTCGGGATGACTGATGCTTGGAAAGTTACCTACACCTCCCCTATTACAAAAATGGAAGTGCGGGTTGAACAAGTTAAGTTGGGATCTCGCAAAGAGAAAGAGTTTTCATTGGAAGAAAATTTAAAAGTGGTTGCAGATGTCAAAGAAACAAAAGTTAAACGGACCATTGCAGCATTAAAACTTGCCTGGGCACAAAAGCGGGAACAAGTGGTTGATGTTTCATGTTTGGATCTGGGGGCCGCTTCCATTTTGAATTTGCCTGGCGAAGCTTTTATTGAATATCAGTTGGCAGCTCAGGAAATGCGCCCTGATTTATTTGTTTGTGTTGCTTCGTATGGGGATGGCGGACCCGGTTATATTCCAACCGATAAAGCTTTTACAGAAGGGGGGTATGAGCCAACAGGGGCTTTCTCGCCGCCTAATGAAGGGCTTCTAATCAGCACAATCAGCAAGTTGTTGGGCCCAAAAGCCCCACAAACCACAATTCCTTTTAAACGATTCAAGAAAAAGAATAAGTAAGCTTGTAGAATAGTTGCATAGATATGCTTTAGTAGTCTCGTATTCCTAAGCTTGTTATTTGTTGCTTTTCACGATGATTGGATTATGCAAATGCCTGCTTCTTCTTTAAAAATTGGTATGATCGGTTTGGGTGTCGTTGGTACGGGAGTTGCCAAATTGCTGTTTGAGCAGCAAGAAAGGCTGGCAAAAAAAGCCGGCAGGCCCCTCGAACTTAAAAAAGTTGCTGTCCGCGATCCCTCAAAAGCACGAGACTTAAATCTTCCCAATGCAATGATTACTTCCCACTGGGAAGATGTTGTTAATGATCCTTCTCTCGATGTCGTGGTTGAACTTGCGGGCGGAACTACCTGGACTAAGAAAGCCATTTTAGATTCCCTTGCCTCTGGCAAGCATATTGTAACTGCCAACAAAGCTTTGCTTGCAACCCATGGTAAGGAAGTTTTCGATTGACCCATGGTAAGGAAGTTTTCGATTGTGCCAGGAAATATAACCGCTGTGTGGCTTTTGAAGCAAGCGTGGCTGGGGGTATTCCGATCATCGGTGCTCTTACGCAGGGACTTGCTGCAAATAAAATCATTGGGCTTCGCGGTATTCTCAATGGCACATGCAATTTCATCCTCACGAGCATGAGTGAAACAGGTGACTCTTATCAAAATGCTTTGGAAGAAGCCCAAAAACTCGGGTTCGCAGAAGCTGATCCTACCATGGATGTTGATGGTACCGACACTGCGCATAAACTCGCTATCCTTGTGCAAATTGCTTTTGCACAAACCATCCCACTAAGTGCCATTGATCGTGTTGGAATTTCAGGTTTGGATAGCACCGATATTCATTTCGCCCGCGAGTTAGGCTATGGCATAAAATTACTAGCCGAAGCTTGGATCAATGATGGGAAACTCGCAGTTCATGTTTCCCCTGTTTTACTAAGAAGGCATTCCCCACTTGCACAGGTTCGTGGTGCCTATAATGCAATTCAGGTGATTGGCGATGCTGTTGGGGATACCCTTCATTATGGCCTAGGCGCAGGAAGGATGCCCACGGCTTCCAGTGTGGTTGCAGATATTATTGATATCGCGGTTGGCAGGGCGCAAAACACTTTTACTTCCATGAATTTGTGGTCTGATTCCAGCGCTATCACACCTTTGCTCTTAAGTGATGATGTTAATAGTAGGTATTATCTTAGGTTGCTGGTGGAAGATAAACCGGGTGTACTTGCAGATGTTACACGCCTGCTTGCTAATCATCAAATAAGTATCGCTTCTATTATTCAACACGAAGCGCAGGGCGAAAACGCAAGCGGTAAAGTGCAATTAGTTATAATGACCCACTTATCCAAGTGCGGGAAATTTAAAGCGGCAGCCAAGGAATTGGATCGCCTTGATTGTGTTTCAGGAAGTGCTGTTCATTATCCTGTCGAAGATTAACCCCCATAGGTGATTAAAATGAAGTATGTAATTGTCATTCCAGATGGATGCGCTGATGACCCACAAGTATCCTTGGGCGGAAAAACCCCGCTTCAAGCAGCCAATAGGCCTGCGATGAATGCTGCTGCGAAAATGGGGATGGTTGGTTTATCCAACAATGTTCCCGCATCGCTTACCCCTGCAAGCGATGTCGCGACGCTTAGCTTATTTGGTTACGACCCATTGGTAGTTTATACAGGCAGAGCCCCTCTTGAAACCGTGGCGATGGGCATCAAGCTAAACCCAGGCGATTGGGCGATTCGGTGCAATCTTGTTAATGTTGTTGATGGCGTGATGAAAGATTTTACCGCAGGCCACATCGCAAATGAAGATGGTAAAGAACTCATAAACACGCTGCAGGAAAAGTTGGGTGGAGAAGTTAAATCGCCTTCTGGGAAGGTGCTAGGTGTACTTGAATTTCATGCTGGAGTAAGCTATCGCAACATATTGGTTTATCGGTGCAAAGAACCCGCACCATTTACTAAAGAAACCAAAGGGCAACCGCCTCATGATATCCCAGATAAAGCCGTGGCACCCTATCTTCCTAGCGGACCTGGTTGTGAACTATTAAACGAAATCATGCTAAAAAGTCAGGCATTGTTTCTTGATCACAAGGTGAATAAGAAGCGGATTGCAGAAGGCCATAAGCCTGCCACCCAGTGTTGGCTTTGGGGTATGGGCGTTTCTCCGGTGTTAAAAAAGTTTGCGGATGTGCATCATGTGAATGGCGCAATCATTAGTGCGGTTGATCTCGTTCGGGGTGTGGGCATGTTGCTAGGCTGGAACCGTATCGATGTTCCAACCGCAACGGGATATCTTGATACCGATTATGCTGCCAAAGGTCGTTACGCCATTGAAGCAATCAAAAATCACGATCTTGTTTGTGTCCATGTTGAAGCACCAGACGAAGCTTCGCATGAAGGTCGGGTAGATGCCAAAATTGAAGCTCTGGAACAAATCGATCGGCACATTGTTGCACCGTTGATGGCGGTATTGCCGGGCTACAAGGATTGGCGCATTTTAATTTCGCCCGACCACCGAACACCAGTTCAGACCCGTGCGCACTCGCATGGTGCGGTTCCGTTTGTGATCGCTGGCACAGGAATTCTTGCAAACGGGCAGACATCCTATGATGAAGTTGCAGCCGCTGCTAGTTCGGTTCTTTTTGCCAAGGGGCATGATTTGATGGGTGTTTTTCTTAAATAAACAAACACCTGCATTCAAAGAAAATGAATGCAGGTGTTTCTTGTTAAAACTTAGCGTTGGAAAATCGGTATGTATTGTGCAGGCACCGAGAGTGCAATCACAGCAATACTGGTTTGGTAAATAGGGCCGACTTTGTGAGAGTCGAGGTTGTTACCAGACCATGAACCATCTGGCCCTTGTTCTGGCAAAACAAGTTCTTTTAGTTTTGCATACCAAGAGTTCCAAGCAGTCCCGCCCACTTGATGCATGGCGTGGCTGGCATAGTAATGACCATACCAAAAGTGAGATTTACTCTTGAAGTGTTTTTCAAGATATTCGACAGCTAGGGGAATGTCTTTAGAGTCGTATTTACCCGCAAGTTGTAAAACACAAAGCCCTGCAGCTGTTCGTGCGAATTCTGGCCCGCCAGCCCTTGGCTGATAACTATAGCCTCCGGTTTTTGCATCTCTGCAGCTCTCGATATACTCGATTGCTTTTTTAAGTGTTTGATCAGGAACATGAAGGCCAGCGTTTTTTGCTGCCCTTAGTGCCATAACTTGCATAACCGTGACGGAGATATCAGCATCAGCAGGAGTCGGGTTATAACGCCATCCACCTTGAGGATTTTGGCTCCGGATGATCAAGTCCACAGCGCGTTTAAGCACGGGCCTAATCGAATCATCCGAGGTCGTTCCCCAAAGTTGGGATAATGTAAGCGTTGCAATCCCATGTGAATACATGCTTTGGCCACCCCCTCGAGCGCCAATAAGCAAGCCATCGGGTTCGCGAGCAGAGGCAATTAAAAACTGTGCACCTTTATTTACTTCAGGTCCATACATACCCTGCCCGGGTAAGTGACCCTGGCTCATATAAGCCAACAATGCAAAGGATGTTATTGCCGTGCTGTGTTGGTAACCCCCATCAGACCAAGAGCCATCAGGGTTTTGTTTGGTTGCCATGAATGCCAGGGCTTTGGCGATTGCTTTTTTTGTAGGTTCATCCAGTTTTGCATGAACTACAGCAGGAGCTTTTTCCTGCGCAATAACAGTACCTGCAATCCCAAGGATTGAAGCTGTTAAGCAAGAATTAAACTTTCGCCTGTTGAATTGGTTCATGATTGTCAACTTATCTGGAAGAAGGCTGAGGTGCCTTGCTCGTTTTTTGCTTGTCTGCCAAGTCACGGTAGTATTTCTGAATCATGGCTGAATATTCAGGTGGGAGATTGGCACCTAACGATTGCAATAGAGCTTCGCGTTCTTTTTCAGGAAGCTTAAGAAACCCACCATTGGCCTGAAGTTCAAGCAACTTTGCAAGTGCTGCTTCTTCCGTGCCATCGGGTTTGCGCTCGCCATCACCTTTGGTTTCGGCTTGTTTGGAACTAGGCATGGGCGAATCCTTAGGTTCAGCTTTAGCATCTTTTGGCTCAGCTTTTTGGTCAGATTTGCCATCTGCTTTTGCTAATGCTGTTTCACCAGGAACCCCCATCGGTACATCTAATGCCTTGGCCAACTCATTAAGCATTTCTAAAGCTTTTTCCAAACTCTTGGTAGCTTCAGCCTGCTTTGCAGCAGCTTCTTGAATATTTCCCTTTGCAGCAGCTTCAGCGCCCTTTTCAAGTAATGCTTCTGCAGCTTTCAAATCACCCTTTAAATTGTCTGGAACCAAAGCTTCGGCTTGCATTGCTGCGTCTTTTGCCATATTCGCAGCATCCTGAGCTTTCGCAAGTTCCTGCGTTGCTTCTAATAAAGCTTTCTGCTCATTTGCCATTTCCTTGGCACCCTTTTCTGGAGAATCATTAAGGCCTTCTAACGCAGCTTTCTGCGCTTCGATGGCTTTATTAATGTCGCCCTTAGCTAAAGCCTTCGCTGCATCCGCAGCAGCTTCTGCCGCTTCAGGGTTCTTATCTTTGGCATTATCAAGTTGCTTTGCGAGGTCGCCTTGCTTCTTTGCAAGATCCATTTCAGCTTTACCTTCGCCAAGTTTCTCTTTGGCATTTGCGGTGGCTTTTTCAGCTTCTTTATTTTTGTCGAGGGCTTGTGCCACCCTGCGTGCAGCCTCACCCACATCGGCTTGCTTCATCTCTTCTTTTGCTTGAGCAACAGCTTTATCCTGTTTATCAGCCTTCACCATTTCTGCAGCATCTTTTGCAGCCATATCCAGTTTTTCTGCAGCATCCGCAGCAGCTTCTGCAGCTTTTGCAAGATCATTGTTTTGCAGAGCTTTTTCAGAATCTTTCTGGTCTTTTACAGCTTCATCCGTTGCTTCTTTAGCATCGCCCGTTGCGTTTTTAGCTGCTTTTTCTGTTTCTGCCATCGCTTTTTGTACATCTTTAGCTAGATTTTTCGCAACATCTTTTGATTTCAGTGCATCCATTGCACCTTCTTGTTTTGCCTTATCTAACTTTTGTGCGACTTCTTTTTGCATTTCAGCAGCTTTGGCTAATTCATCAGCCGCTTTTTCCCGTTTGGCAACATCATCAGCCTTGGCTTTTTCCTTGGCAACTTCTGTTTTCGCAGCCTCTTTTGCTTTGGTTAATTCTTCTAAAGCTTCTTTCATTTTAGGGGCAGCCTTTTCCAACCCTGCTTTAGGGTCTGGATTATTGACCGCAACTTCCGCTGCTTTATCTTGAGCATCTGCAGCTTTTTCCAAAGCCTTCTTTACTTCTTCAGGAATGCTGGGTGTTTCTTTGACCGTATCCATTGCTTTTTCAGATAAGTCTTTTTCTTGCTTTGCAATGTTTTCAGCAGCTTTTGCATCAGGCTTTGCTTCCGGTTTTGTCATGTTTTTTGCAGTTTCATTAACCTGCTTTTGTTTCTCTTCCAACTTCTCGATCTTATTTACCAAGTCTTGTGCCTTGGCTACAGGGTCTTTAGCTTTGTCCATGATCTTTGCAACTTCTGCATCGATCTTTTCTTTTGCAGCTTCTAATGCTTTCAGTGCTTTATCCTGGGCAACCTCAGCTTTTTTATCTTCTGCTGCTGCAAGAGTCTTGGCAGCCTCTTCAAGTGCTGCTTCAGCCTTTGCTAAATCTGGTTTTGCACTTTGTATCGCTGGTTCAGTAGTCTTTAAAATATCCTTGGTTACATTAGCCATGTCCGCTTCTTTTTTTGCCACTTCCATTTTGGCTTCGGGTGTCTTGGGGGCATCTTCGTCTTTCATCTTTTCGTTGATTTCTTTTTGATCGCGAACCATTTTGCCTACTTTATCTTGCAGCTCTTTTAATGTTTGAAGAGTGTTTTTTGGTGCTCTCCAAGCGTCTGCTATTTTCTTCATCGCAAAATGGTTTTGTTCGGTGTAGTTGGAAGCAGGTTTGAAATTGCGAATTGATTCCTGATTGTCACCATATTTGGTTAAATGATCTGTAACCAATGAAAGCGTGCCACGAATGTTTTCAGTTTTGGCAATTCTCAAACCTTCTTTTAATCTATCTTTGCGCTGGTCATCTAATTTTGATTCAAGATCTGCTGCTTGTGAAAGAATTACTGATACATCAACATTAAGGTCGCGTTGGCGATCTATTAGTTTCGTTACAATCGTTGGGAACATTGATTTGGTTTTGCTGTTTTTGTCTTCGAGCATGCCGTAAAAAATCATAAGTGTTGCATTGATCGAGAATTCTTCTTTCGAAGCTTTGGCCATTCTTTCAGCTGCAATTTCGAGTGAGCGAATTGCCTGCTGCTTCATTGCTAATTCGCGAAGCTTTTCCAGAATCTTCTGATGGCGAACATAGGCAAGTTTGGTTTCATCATCTGAAGTGATTGTTGATTTTGCCTTAGCAGATGTTTCAAGATGCTTAATAACTGCAACCATATCCTGCTGGCGCAGTGATTTAAGAACGGTGGTGGCTTCGGTAACTAATTTAGATTCTTCCGTATCGTTAAGGTTGTAATAAGACAAAATGCTTAATAAAGTTTCAAGGCGTTTGGTTGCTTTTTCTGTTTGTAAGGCAGTTGATTCTTGCCTTTCAATTTTCACTTTTGTAGTGGTTTGGCCTTGGGCCAAAACTGGAAGTGAAATCAGGAAACAAAGCAAAGATAAGCGGATTGTCTTAAACATGGTTTTACTCACCTTTAGGTAGGAATATCTTTCGTAATGCTAACCTATAACTATTCACATTGCCAATGCTAATTTACTTTAAAACCTCATAAATCAAGGTTTGGGAGGTAAATTAGGTAAAAACCCTTCGAAAACTGTCGCTTGTTTGTTTTTAAGTTGCATTAATTTCTCTGTTTCCTTCTCTTTTCGTCTCCACCACGCTAGTAATTCATCCACACCAGCGACTTCCTTGACGAATATTTCTGACTGCCCGGTTTTAGGATCTGCAGGGTTCATGTCGGTGACTTCAACGAAATACTCTATTTTGTCGCCTACTCGAATGTTCTTTAAAGGCCCTATTTGGAAATCAAATCTGCCTCCCGCAAGTCTTCGATCAGGTGTTTTCCATGGGTCTTCCGAGGGCAAAGGATAAAAATCGATGACAGCTTTTGCAGAGCTATTTTCAAATGATCCTGCTTCGATGAGGAATTTTCCTAGTTTTTCTGATCCAGCTTTAAACTCTTGAAGGGGTAGAGTGCTCCAATCACCTTTTTCATTGATCCGATAGCGGAACTTTGCAATCGATAAACCTGAATAACTTTCAGCTTTGTATGCAACCCTGAATTGTTTTCCAATCAATACGGGAAGCCCATCGATTTCAGTGTCTTCATCTTTGCCAAAAACTCTAACAAGGCCTGGAATTTGTTCTGGTAATAGAGAGACCAACGGCTCTGGAGTTTGCAACACAGCGAGTTTTCGCTGCCAGTTGGGGTTGGATTCCAAGCCATCTTGGTTACTGATATTAACCTGATATCTTACATTTCCCAATTTAAGATTAAAACGAACAATTAAAGATTGCTTGTTTTCGCCTAGGGCGCAGGGCATTGTCTCGGGGGTAAGATTTGAATCATAATTTTTGACGACTAAAGTTGCTTCTTTGAGTGGTTGCGAACTTTTGAATTCAACTTGAACCGTGCTGCCTTCAATGCCATCGATGTCACCCTTGGGGAAGGTTTTTTCATAGGGAGAACCATCAGGGCGTTTCCCAAACCATTCGGGCATAAGTATTTTCGCAGAGATCATTTCCAAAGTAGGGCGATTTTTTCGGATAACGGGCAATGGCCCTGCTCTGCCGTCCCCAATGCGTACGGTTACAAAGCCATCTTCGATTGAAGAGGCCAGAGTTGCTTTCCACTGCCCCATTTCGTCAAGTTCTATGGGGATAACAAGTGTTTTTCCAGCTTGGTTTTTCCATCGCATTTTACCCATTAATGGGATGTAACCTTCTGTAAGGCGCAAATCGAAACCGATGCTGACTTCTTCGCCTTCTGCAAGCACAATTTTTTCGGGAAGGTTAATGATGGTGGTGTTTCTCGGGATGGGCGAGTTCAAAAGAAACTGGCGTTCTAACAATGCTTTTGCAGAATCATGGGCGAAAAGCAAGGCGAGCACAACAAACAAGAATACTGGTGCGAATCGATAAGAGGATTCTTTCAGTTTTTTTAATTCAAGGGCATTATTGAAATTGAAGTTGGGGTAGCAAGCTACAACTTCGCCTGTTAGTTCAGCAAGAAGCTTTTCCGACTTTTTGTCAAATCGTGCTTCGGGTCTGGAAAGTTGAAGAACTGTAATAAGGCGGTGATCAAACTCGGGGAATGTTTGTTCGATTTTAAGTGCGGTTTCATCTTCTTTGAATCTTTTAATCGCAGGTAGTACAACATAACTTGCCAAGCTTACCATCAATAGTGATAACCAAGAAGCAGTCATAAGTAATCGGAAGGGCAGGGGAGTTTCTTCTTCGATATCCCAGACCCAATCTGCAAGGCAGGCAATAGCAAGCAAAGGCAGAGCGAAAAGGAGGGATTTCGAAATCCCATAAATAATGTCGATGGATTTATTAAGCAGCCAGATTTTCTTAATCTGGTTGCGTATGGGACCCAGGGATTTGTAAATAAGTGCCTCTGCCATAATTAGCTCAGGTTGTTCCATCTTCTGAAAAACCATTCAAGGCTTAGTCCGATTGTAAGCACAAGAAAAAGTAAGGGGTTAAGTTTTGGAATTTCCGTGTTGAAAGTGATCTGATAAAATTTTTCTGGGATATCGGAAAGGATTTTATCGGCATCGTTTTCAAGAACAAATTGGCCTTTGCTAAGCCTTGCGGATTCAGAAAGCTGGGAAGTTGCCAACCCGCCTTTTTCGATATCCTGCTGGGGGAATACGCGCCATTCAATCCGTGCATCCTGCTCCCCGGGAATGGAGAACGAGAATTTCCCGACTTTGTCGTGGGTAAGGTTGAGCAGATATTCTCCGGCTTTATCCGGTATTTTTTTCAACTCAATATCTTTGGACTTTGTTTTTGCATCGGTGTTTTCGGGTGCATCAAGCCATTCGATTTTGGCGTTGATAGTTTCTTTGCGTTCGGGCAAGAAGTTTTTATCCAAAACCCGAACAGCAATCTGACCGCCGGTGTTTAAAAATGGATCGGGTCTATCCATGGATAATCGAATTTGTTTGATGGCCCCAACTCTTGGGCCAGCAGCCCAATAAACCCATTGGCTCCAGAACCTGCCATAAATCGCATCGCCATCGTTGTAGCGCCAACGCCAAGCTTCATCAAAACCAAACCAAGCAACCTGGCCTCTGCCGTAGGGTTGGGTTGCTAAAAGGGGAAGTGGTCCTGTGGAAGTTTTTACGCTAGGGTGAACCAGCAAAGGGGTTGCACCTGGTTTAAGTTTGCTGACAGGGGCATGCCAGTACATACCGGGTAAATCTTTCCAGGTACGAAAGTTGGCTTCAGGTGTTTCAGCAAGTTTCATAGCTTCCTGAACCAAGCCATCCTTGGTTAAAAGTGGGTTGAAAATCGTGGTGCGTTTTTCGTTGAGAGAAACGGTGTCGTAAGGGCCAGGTTCAATGGGAAGTAAATTGCTCAAGGGTGAATCATTCCAACCTTGGTTGTTGTATCGTTTGCCACCGAGGATGATTAGCCCGCCACCTTCTTCGCAAAATTGTCTGATTCGTTCGGGGCCATCGGGGCCAAGTTTTTCCAAAGGAATGTCGCCAAGAATAATAACATCAAAGGCGAAAAGATCTTTTCTTGAAGTTGGTATTTCCTGAAGGAATGGGTCTTTCGAAGTAAGATCGGGGTCGCCTTCTAAAATCACAAATTTAGGATCAAGTGCTTTGCGGGGAGGTTTACCCTCGCCACCGGAGGATGCGGTTTCGCGGGTTAAATTCATCAAGAGGAAGCGAAGATCCCATCTTGGAGATTTATCGATGACCAAGATTTTAATTTTACGATCAATGATTTTTACAGGACGGGTCAATGAATCTTCAGCAGAGGCGTTTGCTATGCCGGTTAATTTTGCAAAAACTTTCACTTCAGAGTTATCTTTGTTTAATCCGGTGAATGGCGGGCGAAACATCAGTGCATGCCGAATGTCTTCACCTGGTTTTGCAGGGATTGTGTCTTTTGCAACTTCAACGCCATCTAATGTTAATCGAAGCTCAACTTTGGCAGCGGGATTGTTATCGAGGTCGAATTTGGAGAGTTTCCATCGAACAGGGACGCCCAATAATTCGCCAGCTTGAACAATTTCAGGTAGAACAAAGTCGCGTAATTCAATGCTTGCTGGTTGGCTAAGGCCAAAGCCCACGAAGAAAATCGGAATGTTTTTTTCTCCTGCAAGCTTTGAGATTTCGTTTAGGTTTGCAGTTGAATTAGTATCACGACCATCTGTGAAAATAATTAAGGATGCGGGAGGTTCAGTTGTGTTTGCGATGGCTTTTTCGATGGAATCTGCAAGCAGAGTTCTGGGCTGGTTTCCTTGCCAATCATCTAAGAAAGAATGGGTTGTTTCTTTTTCATTGATGCGTTTTAAATCATTCCCAAAGAGGTATTTTTTCAAAGGGCCTTTTGATTCAAGAGCTTTTAAAAATCCATTTGGGTTGTCTGCAAGAATTGCTTTCGCCAGCTCAAGCCTTGAGGGGTATTTTGCATCAATTTTTAATGTGGGATCTGCTAGTGTTATTTTGCCAACAAGAGATTCAGCCCTGGCAATGTCATCAGCCTGAGTTCTGGAGTCTCTGGATTGCATGCTTAGGGAATCATCGAGAATAATTAGGTTGGGAGAGGGGCGGGTACCTTTTAATTTAAGATTGCAGGAAATTGGTTGAAAGAAAAGCATCGAGAATGCAAAGATTGCTGCAAAGCGACTGCAAAGTGCGAAGGTTTGAATTCTTGTGGGAAGCTTTATTTGTTCTGCCCGGTAAAGCCTGATGGAAATAATAAAGAGCGTAACGCATGCCAGTACTGACAAAAATAATGCCAAATACATGGGCACAGTTTCAATTGAAACAATGCTCGCCCCACTTGGCGTATCAATTCCCAGAATATAACCAAGAAACTTGTTCATTCCCCTACCTTATAAAGGTTGCCCGCACCACCATGCGAAAAACATTTCAAAAACAAAAAAGAGAAGCAGTAAATACAACAGCAGGTTGGTTAGTTCGCCCGTGCTACCTGTTATTGAAGCCTCGCCAGTGTTATTTTGGTGCGATACATTTTTGCCAAGGATCTCATCGATTTCGCTTTCCTGCAAAGGATTAAGCTCCGCACCTTCTTCGTTCGATGCCTGTACTGCAATTAGATTTTTCGGAGTCGCTTTAGAGTTTTCGGAGGCTGTAGATTCTAATTTCCAAATGCCAGCCTCAGGGGTGTGAAACTCGCCCCGGAAAACAACTTCGTCCACTGATTTTTCCATCGATGCAGCCAATGCCATACCTGTTGGCGAAACCCATTTGTATTTCTCGCCACCAATGAGATCTTGTGGTTGTAATCGCAGCGAAATTTCTCTCGAAATCAATGGGTTTTTAGCGTCATTTAAAGTATCTAAAATTCGCGAGAGCAGGGTTTGAATGAATGGTACAAAGCTTGGCCTTAATGGCAGATCGCTGTAGGAAAGATCTGGCACCCAAGGCAGTAAGGTAATAAAACCAGCCCGAAGTTGTTTCATTTCTGCAAGTGGTTGGTTGTCGGAAAAGTAGCCTAAAGCTGCTGTTTGGTAGTCCTTTGATGTGTCGAATGTTACCCTCTTACGGAATTCAGATTGATTAATGAGGTTTAAGGGTGCTGAACGGAAGCGATTAAACCATCCAACAGGCGGGAAGTTTTCTGTCGCAATAGTGGTGGGAGTTAGGTTGGGGGTTGGATTCGCTGGAGGCAAAAACTTACCAGCATTTTTGATGTTTGAATCAGAAACTGCTGCATAGTTGCTACCTGCAAAATAGACCAGAGTGTTTCCCATCGAAACCCAAGTTTCAAGTTTTTCCAAGAAACCATCACTCACGCTATCCGAACCCGCAAGCATTGGGTCTACCATGAAAACTATATCGGTTTCATCGAGAGTATCTGGTGTAGCGCCTCTTCCTGAAGCTACTTTGACTTCAATACCGGAGTTCGATGAATCAGAAGAACCCGATCTAAGTGCATGATAAAGGAAAAAAGTGTTATCTCGGTTTGCATCTATTTCAGATTTTGCACCCACGATTAATACTTGAAGCTTTTTTCTTGCAAGAACTATCTTTTCTTTTTGATTGTCTCTTGAGAATCGATCATTCCCTGCAACTGCTTTTACAATTTGATGCCCATCTTCTGGAATTAGAAGATCAATGGTGATACTTCTTTCTTCGCCAGCATCTAGTTTTTCAATCACTGCAGATTCTGCAGTATCAAAGTCTGATCCCAATCCAAGGGTGGTTTTAATCCCAGTGGCGGGTTTGATACCCCGGTTGCGTACAGTTAAACCCCATGTTTGTCGCTGATTTGCAAGAATAATGCCCGCAGTTGGTTGGAAATCCATTATCTGAATATTACTATCAACATCGGAACCATGACGAATCATGTGGATGGAGATTGAAGATGGCATGTTTTGCACAAGAGTTTTAAAAGAGCTTGATTCATTCTGCCAGCCTGGTCTTTGCATATCAGAAAAGAAGAATATTTTTCTTTGGCTGAAGGATGAAGTTTTTAAGAGATCGATAGCGTTTGCAAAACCCTGATAAAAATTACTGCTTCGATCTGTTGGTTTAATTTGCAAAAGGGCAGAAGCAATTGCATCGGATTCGTTAGAGTTGTTGTAACTTAGTTCTACTGTATGGTCGGTGAGGCTGATGATGCGGGCTTTTGATCCCGTGGGCAAATTGCCTAAAAGTTGCTTCGCAGAAGTAAGGGCCATATCCAATCGGGAAGTTTGGCCTTCTAATGTGGACATACTTTGGGAATTATCGATTAAAATTACGGCGTCGACGGGGCCACTGCCAAAAAGGGAAAGTGTTGAAGGCCTTGCAAGTGCAAGTGCAGCGAGTATTAAGATTGTCATACGAAGTAGAAGAAGGATCAAATCGCGGAGGCGGATTTTTTTGCTGGTTTCCTTGAGGCTTTTACGAAGAAATTCCATGGGCGCCCAACGAACAACAGTTGGTTTGCTTTTGCGTAACAGATGCAAAGCAACAGGTATTCCTGCGCTTAAAGCACCAAAAAGCATCCATGGAACCAGAAAATGCATAGTCAACCTTTATTGAATTTTTGCAACTCGTTTTTTCATAAGCCTGAGGGCAAGCATCTTAAGTAGTTCATCTTCAGGGGGTTTGTCCGACCTAATAAGCAAGTGGGTTGCCTGAAGTCTGGTACATGAAACATCAATTTCATCGAGCCAGGTTTTGATTTCTTTTTGATACGCAGTGCGAAGTAATTGAGGTCTGGTTACAAGCGAGCCGCTGCTTTCCAAATCTTCAAATAAGATTTGCCCTTCCATCGGGAAATCGATTTCATCGCTGTGCAATACCTGCACCAATAAAAGATCATGGCCACGGGCTCGGATCTCGAAAATCTCTTTGAGTAACAAGGGCCAAGGTTCAAGGAAATCGCTGATAACAATGACCATTCCCTTGCGTATTTGTCTTTCGGAAATCTGTCTTAATGCAGTAGATAAAAGAGGTGGGGTATTTTCTTGTTCTCTTTCAGGGCCTGGTACAAGAGCGGTAATCTGATTAAGAAGAATTTTTAAACGGTTGGATTTTGTGCTGGGGGTGAATGCAAGTAATCGCTCGGGGTGGGCAGGGCTATCTACCGTTTTAAGCCCAACCGCATCACCTTGACTAGCAGCAATCTGGCAAAGCACTGTTGCAAGTAACTGAGCCATTTCGTGCTTAGATTTTCCTGCAGCGCCGTAACTCATCGAGCCGGATAAATCCAGAAGCACATGGGCAGTGTAATTTGTTTCTTGCTCATATTGCTTGACGATATATTTTTCAGTTCGGGCGTATCCACGCCAATCAATATGACGAAGATCATCACCTGGCACATATTCACGATGCTGGGCAAATTCGACCGAGAAACCACGGGTGGGGCTTTTCTGGTCGCCAACTCGCAGGCCTTCTACGAGCGTAAGAGCGCGAAGGCCAAGATACTTGGCTTGCTCTAGAAGTTTTGCCTGATTATGTGCTGGAATTTCGTTCATTCGTGGTTAGCTATTGGTTGACAACTTTAGTTTAGATCGCACTTCTGCAATAATTTTTCTGGTCAGATCATCCGGTGCAATTCCGTCTGCTTGTGCAGTAAACGAAGGAAGCAGTCTGTGCCTGAGCACTGGGTAAGCTACGGTTTCGATATCTTCGATAGTGACATGAGGTCTACCATGTAGTGCGGCTCGTGCTCTGCCAGCAAGAACCAAACTAATACTAGCTCTCGGGCCTGCGCCCCATTGGATCCATTTTGAAGCAAAAGATGCAGCTTCTTCGGTGTTTGGTCTGGTAGCACGGGTTATTTTTCTTGCAAATTCAAGTGCGGTATCTGAAACAAGTATTTGCTTGGTGATCTTTTGCAATTGTTCAATTTCATTGCCATCAAGCACAGTGTTAATGGTTTCTGCATCCAAGGCGCTTCTGCGCATGATTTCGTCTTCTTCGGTATCGGTGGGGTAACCCACTTGAATTAAAAACAAGAATCGATCGAGTTGGGCCTCAGGAAGAGGGTAAGTACCTTCTTGTTCAATGGGGTTTTGGGTTGCAAGTACAAAGAAAGGTGAGGGCAGGGTGTGATCAACACCACCCACGGTGACTTTTCTTTCTTGCATCGCTTCTAAAAGCGCTGCTTGGGTTTTTGGAGGTGTTCGATTGATTTCATCCGCAAGAACTAAGTTTGAAAAGATAGGGCCTTGAAGAAACTTGAAAGCACGCTGTCTAGTTACAGGGTCATCTTGAATAACTTCAGTTCCAGTAATATCGGAAGGCATTAAGTCGGGGGTGAATTGAATTCGTTTAAACCCGAGGTGCAAAGCTCTTGCAAGAGTGGAAACCATCAGGGTTTTTGCCAAACCTGGTACACCTACTAAAAGAGCATGGCCTTTGGCAAGAATTGCGAGCAACAGTTGTTCAATAACTGCATCCTGCCCAACAACGATCTTGGCAACTTCTTTACGAAGGGTGGTACATTTGGCGCCAAAGCGTTCCAAGGCTGCAAAATCAACTTGATTATTCTGGCTCATTGCTCATCATCTCGGTTTGTGAATTTCAAAACACACTCATGGAAGGAACACCCATTTCATGGCAGGAAAGGCCATGTTAGCAATCGAATTTATAAGGTAAAGCTAAAAGTTGTTAAAGTTGTTGTTTTTTTATGAAATTCGATAGTCCAAGCTAAACTAAACTTGTTTACTCATGTTTAATAAAGCTTTTTTATTCACCTTTTAATGCTATTTGGTTGCATTACCAGTGAGGTGTTTAAGCGCATCTTTAATTTTTGGATAACGGAACTCGAATTTATGCTCCAATAATTTCATTGGATGAACCCTTGTGCTACTAAGCAATAAATCTTGAGCTTTCTGACCCATGAATAATTTTAAAAGAGAAGAAGGTACTGGTAAGAATGCCTTTTGATTGAATACTTACGGAACTCGAATTTATGCTCCAATAATTTCTTTGGATGAACCCTTGTGCTACTTAGCAATAAATCTTGAGCTTTCTGACCCATGAATAATTTTAAAAGAGAAGAAGGTACTGGTAAGAATGCTTTTTGATTGAATACTTTTTCAAGTGCGCGGATGAATTCGTAATTGGTGACGGGGTTGGGCGCTACAAAATTAACAGGCCCATTTATATTATCATTTTGCATGCAAAATCGAATCGCACCCAATAAATCATCCATTGCAATCCAACTCATGTAAGCTGAAGAGGCTTTTCCCCAGTATGCCCCCATACGCATTTTAAAAGGGATTAAAAGTTCTTTTAATGCTCCACCCGCAGGGCTTAAAACAATACCAAAGCGCATGTTTACAACCCTGATTCCTGATTTTGTTGCGCTTTCGGTTGCGCCTTCCCACTCTTGCGCAACTTCGGTGAGGAAGCCCGTGCCATGGGCGGAGTTTTCATCCAGGAGTTCATCTTTTCGGTCGCCATAGATGCCTGTTCCCGAGGCGCAGAGCAAAATTTTGGGCGGATTCTTCAAACCAGAAAGAACTTTGCTTAGCGAAGTTGTGCTTAAAACTCTGCTATCGCGGATGCGCTTTTTTTTAGCGTTGGTCCAAATTCCCTCTGCAATGCTTTCGCCTGCCAGATGAATTACAGCGTCTGCATTTTCAAAGATTTCAGGCTCGGGATCTCCTAGATTCGGGTCCCACGATGCGCTGTTCTTGGTGTTGTTTTTTTTTCGGCCAACTTTACTTACGGATAGTCCGATTGAATCAAGATAAGCGCAAAGATTGGTTCCAACGAATCCTGATGCACCGATGACCACCACTTTTTTAATCGGACTTTCTTTTGCCAGAATGGAATCTTCAAGGTCTGCGCGCATAATCTCATGGCGATAGCGGAACATTTTCTCAAGTTTTTGTTTGATCATAGCGCCACCAAAAATCTTCCCAAGGATTCCCATGGGGAGTTTGTATTCAATGTGGTCGGTGAGTGTGGAGGTGTTCGGGGTCAGTGGTGAAACGCGGTGTTGGTGTTGCCAATATGCAAAGGGGCCGGTGATCTGGGTGTCGGTGAAGGATCTGCCTTCGGTGTAATCCGTATGTTCTGCGATCCATCTTTTCCAGATGGGCCAGATTCTGACATCGATTATAGTTCGGGCACCTTTTTCGATACCCTTGCTTCGCTCAACGATTTTAACTTCATCCCAAGGTGGTGAAAGTCTTTCAAATGCAGATCCAATTTTATGCCAGTCAAATACTTCTTTTGATGAAGCAGTAAACTCAGAAGCATATTCAAAAACATCTTTGGCCATTGATTGCCCGCCTTTATAAAATTTGAAAGTTAAGGCGCAGTAGGGATGTGGTGATTTGGGTTAAGTTTGGGCTTACTGCTTTCACACCATATGATTTCAAATCGGTTCGAAGATCATCCGCAATTATTAAAAGCACATTGGGCTTGGGAGCTTGCAAAGGTGCTTCGCTCGAAAATCCTGCGAAAAGAAAATGGAGAAGGGAAGTGCTGATCATGAGGGGTCCTGTTCAATGGCGTAAAAGATATCGCCTGCCATCACTATCAAGGGATGGGAA